>JAEWJD010000091.1 GCA_023386765.1 Pseudomonadota bacterium
CCCACGGCGGCCGGGGCCGCATCGGTATGGATGATCTCTTTGCTCATAAAGCGGCTCCTTGGTGAGGGATAAACATTTCTATCGACGCTTGAACGGCAATAGACGTTTGCGAAATTGTATGCTGAAACGGCTTGCCTGAGGGCTTGATCATGATGCCACCGAGCGGGGAGGATCGCTCGCCCGGCTCGCCGCTACGGAAGACCGTTCAACAAAAAATGCCGGCAGAAACTGCCGGCATTGCTGATTGTCGTGGAGGCGGCTGATTATTTGTCGACGAAGGCGCGTTCGTAGACATAATCGCCGGCTTCGCCGACGCCGGGAGACACCTCGAAGCCGCGTGCATCCAGCATGGCACGGATGTCGGCCAGCATATGCGGGCTGCCGCAAATCATGGCGCGGTCGGTGGCCGGATCCAGCGGCGGCAGACCGATATCCTCGAAAAGCTTGCCGCTCTCGACCAGTTCCGTCAGACGGCCCTGGTTGCGGAACGGCTCGCGCGTCACCGTGGGGTAGTAGATGAGCTTGCCGCGCAGCATGTCGCCGAAGAATTCGTTCTCGGGCAGCTCGCGCTCGATGTAATCGGCATAGGCCAGCTCGCTGGCGAAGCGAACGCCATGCAGCAGCACCACCTTGTCGAAGCGCTCATAGACCTCGGGGTCCTTGATGATGCTCATGAAGGGCGCCAGGCCGGTGCCCGTGGCAAACAGGTAGAGGTGCTTGCCGGGGCGCAGGTCATCGACCACCAGGGTGCCGACGGGCTTGCGGCTCACCAGGATGTTGTCGCCTTCCTTGAGGTGCTGCAGCCGCGAGGTCAACGGACCATCCTGGACCTTGATGCTCAGGAACTCGAGGTTTTCTTCGTAGTTGGCGCTGGCGATGCTGTAGGCACGCATCAGCGGCTTGCCTTCGACCTCCAGGCCGATCATCACGAAGTGACCGTTGTGAAAACGCAGGGCGCTGTCACGGGTCGTGGTGAAGGAGAAAAGGGTGTCGTTCCAGTGGTGCACGCTCAGGACGCGCTCAGTATTGAAAGCAGCCATATTTTTTTCAGGGCGGCACACAGGAGTGCTAGACGGAGCGTGCCAGACAGCAGTTTTAAGCCTAGGGTAAGCCCTGAGTTTACTCCATCTACCTGATAATTGCTCTCATTTGTTCGTTATACCGATATGCCTCGAACGGGGGGTTGACTCCCCCCCGCATCCGCCCAGGGAGGTCCACGGCAACGGTCTGGGATGCGGTCCGCAACGCTGACATTTTGTTGAACAGGCAAGGTGTTCCTGATATCGTTCGCGTCTTGATAATCATTTTCGATACGATGCCCGTCCCGGGTATCAACAGCCGGAGATCCTTCGATGACGTCCAAGCGCCCCGCCCTGAACACCCTGTTGCGCACGCTGATGCTTGCCGGCGCGGCCTCGCTGTCCTACCAGGCCAGCGCAGCGGAAGAGGTCAGCCTCTACACCACGCGCGAGCCCAAGCTGGTTCAGCCCCTGCTGGATGCATTCACCAAGGATACCGGCATCAAGGTGAACACCGTCTTCGTCAAGGACGGCCTGCTTGAGCGCGTCAAGGCCGAGGGCGACAAGTCGCCGGCCGACATCCTCATGACGGTCGACATCGGCAACCTGGTCGATCTGGTCGACGGCGGCGTCACCCAGCCCATCAAGTCCGACACCCTCGACAGCGTGATCCCGGCCAACCTGCGCGGCGACAAGGGCCAGTGGTACGCCCTCTCCCTGCGCGACCGCGTGCTGTATGTCGACAAGGACATGAAACTGGATGCCTTCCAGTACGAAGACCTGTCGGATCCCAAATGGAAAGGCAAGGTCTGCATCCGCTCGGGCCAGCATCCCTACAACACCGCCCTGGTCGCGGCCATGATCGCCCACGACGGCGCCGAGGCCACCGAGAAGTGGCTGCGCGGCGTCAAGGCCAACCTCGCCCGCAAGGCCGCCGGCGGCGACCGCGACGTGGCGCGCGACATCCTGGGCGGCATCTGCGACATCGGCCTGGCCAATGCCTACTATGTCGGCCAGATGAAGAACGCCCAGCCTGGCACCGATGCCCGCAAATGGGGCGACGCCATCAACGTCGTGCGCCCGACCTTCGCCAAGACCAAGGGCACCCACGTCAACGTGAGCGGAGCTGCCGTGGCCGCCCATGCGCCCAACAAGGCCAACGCCGTCAAATTGATGGAGTACCTGGTCTCCGAACCGGCCCAGACGCTCTATGCCCAGGCCAACTACGAGTACCCCGTACGCAAGGGCGTGAAGCTGGATCCGGTGGTGGCCAGCTTCGGCGCGCTCGAGATCGATGCCCTGCCCGTGGCCGAGATCGCCAAGTTCCGCAAACAGGCCAGCGAACTGGTCGACAAGGTCGGCTTCGACAACTGATCCGCCATGGCGGGTTAGAATTCCGGCCGGCCCCAGTCCGGCCGGATGCCTTCGGTGAGCCTCTGCTCGCCATCGCCAACACCACAGGGCGGCCCCACAGGCCGCTTTGTGCTTTTCGCTGATGATGTCCAAATTCACTCTGGCTCGGTTTTCCGGTGCCGGCCTGCGCGGCCGGGGCTGGCTGCTGGCAGCCGTCCTGGTTGCCCTCGCCGTCCTGGCGCCCCTGATCAGCCTGGGGTGGTGGGCCTTCGATTCTGATCTGTCGCACTGGAACCACCTCGCGCGCTACGTGCTGCCGCAGGCGCTGGCCAACACCGCCCTGTTGCTGACCGGCGTCGGCGTGCTGGTAACCCTGCTGGGCACCGGTGCCGCCTGGCTCGTGGCAGCCTACGACTTCCCCTCTCGCAAGACCCTGGTTTGGGCGTTGCTGCTGCCGTTGGCCGTGCCGACCTATATCATCGCCTTCGCCTATCTCGATCTGCTGCATCCGATCGGGCCGGTCCAGTCCATCCTGCGCGACCTGCTGGGTTACGACAGTCCGCGCCAGTTCCGCCTGCCCGACCTGCGCTCCATCGGCGGGGCCATCTTCGTGTTGGGCTTCGTGCTGTATCCCTACGTCTATCTCAGCACGCGCGTCATGTTCATGACCCAGGCGGCCAGCCTGATCGAGGCCGCCCGCACGCTGGGTGCCGGGCGCTGGGGGGTGTTCTTCCGCGTCGCATTGCCGCTTGCCCGGCCGGCCATTGCCGTGGGCGTGAGCCTGGCCCTGCTGGAAACCCTCAACGATATCGGTGCCTCCGAGTTCCTGGGAGTGCAGACCCTGACCGTCTCGGTCTACACCACCTGGGTAACGCGCTCCGATCTGGCCAGCGCGGCCCAGATCGCCCTGACCATGCTGGCCTTCGTGGTCGCCCTGGTGCTGCTGGAGCGGCGCGGGCGCAAGCGCCAGCGCTATGCCAATACCCAGCGCATGCGGCCGATCCAGCCGCAGCGTCTGCACGGCGCGGCAGCCGTCATGGCCGTCCTTCTGGGCTGGACGCCCGTGGTGGTGGGCTTCGTGGCCCCGGCGCTCTATCTGGTGGCCGAGACCTACAAACGCCTGCATCTGGTTGGCGCCGTCTCCGACCAACTGCTCTCCAGCCTGGGCAATACCTTGCTGGTGGCCACGTGCGCCACGATCCTGACCGTCCTGGGCGGCCTGGCCGTGGCGTGGGCCGCACGCAACCTCGGTCCGGGCGCAGGGCTGGCGCGCATCTGCGCCCGCATCGCCAGCCTGGGCTACGCGGTACCGGGCACGGTATTGGCCATCGGACTGCTGGCCCCTTTTGCCGCCATCGACCGCCTGGCGGGTGACCTGTTCGGGTTTCCGGGCATGTTGCTCATGGGCAGCATTGCCGCACTGGTTGGCGCCTATGCAATCCGCTTTCTGGCCATCTCGGCCGGCGGCGTGGAAGCCGGGCTGGCGCGCATTCCACCCTCGCTGGAGCAGGCTTCACGCCTGTTGGGCGAAACTCCCAGCAGCACGCTGCGGCGGGTCCACCTGCCGCTGCTGCGTCCCGCCCTGGCCGCAGCCGCCCTGCTCGTCTTCGTGGACACTATGAAAGAGCTGCCCGCCACGCTGCTGCTGCGCCCGCTCAATTTCGACACGCTGGCGACCTGGCTTTACGCGGAAGCGGCCCGAGGCACCTACGAAGAAGGCGCCGTGGCGGCCCTGACCATCGTGGTGGCCGGCCTGCTGCCGGTGATCCTGCTTGCCCGCACCAACCTCAAGATGGGACATTGACCCCGTGCCCAAGCTGTTAGAACTCGCTCATCTCGCCCTGGCCTACGATACCCCTCAAGGCCTCAAATCGGTGGTCAAGGACCTGAGCCTGACCTTGCCGGCCGGCCAGATCGGCTGCCTGCTGGGCGAGTCGGGTTGCGGCAAGACCACCGTACTGCGCGCCATCGCGGGCTTCGAGCCCTTGCGCGCCGGTTCTATCTCCCTGGGAGGACGCATTCTGTCTTCGGAGGCCGAACAGGTAGCGCCTGAAAAGCGCAACGTCGGCATGATGTTCCAGGATTACGCCTTATTCCCTCACCTGACCGTATCGCAGAACGTGGCTTTCGGGCTGCGCCGTCAGGCACGCGATGCGCAGCGCCAGCGCGTGGCCGAGATGCTCGATCTGGTCGGCCTGGGTCATGTCGCGCAAAGCTATCCCCACGAGATCTCCGGCGGACAGCAGCAACGCGTTGCCTTGGCGCGTGCCCTGGCTCCCTCGCCGGAGCTGCTGCTGCTGGACGAGCCGTTTTCCAACCTCGATGTGGACACGCGTGAACGCCTGGCCTTCGAGGTACGGGAAATTCTCACTGCCACCGGCCATACCGCCATCCTGGTCACCCACAACCAGGCCGAAGCCTTCGCCATCGCCGACCAGATCGGGATCATGGCCCAGGGCCAGTTGATGCAATGGGATAGCCCCTACAACCTGCGCCACGCCCCGGCCAGCGATTTCGTACGCGACTACATCCGCCGTGAAACCCTGCAAGCCCAGCGCGAAGCGGCCTACGCGCGCGGACGCGAATAGGCCACGGCTTGGCGCCGTCCTCAGGCGCGGGGCTCAGGCAATGGAATGAACTCGGTTTCGTCGCCCGGCACGACCTGATTGAATCGCCCCTGTTGCCAGTCGTGCTTGGCTTGCTCTATGCGCTCCTTGCGGCTGGACACGAAGTTCCACCAGATAAAGCGCGGGCCATCCAGGGGTTCGCCGCCCAGCAGCGCAAAACGCGCCTCGCTTTCGGCGCGGATCGTGATCGGACAGCCCGCCTTGAATACCAGCAGGCGGCCCGCCTCGAAGACCTGTCCATCGACTGCCACGCGGCCCTGCGTCAGGTAGGCAGCGCGCTCTTCGTGTTCGGCCGGCAGCTCCAGGCGCGCGCCGGCACGCATGCGCACATCCCCTAGAAACAGCGGCGACAACGTCTTGACCGGTGAGTGCTTGCCAAACAGGCTGCCCGCGACGATCTGGGCACTGACCCCTTCGCCTTCGACCACCGGCTGGGCCTCGCGACCATAGTGCAGGAAACCCGGTTCGGTTTCTTCGTGCTCGCGCGTCAGACCGACCCAGAACTGCAGGCCGAAGAGCTGCTGCGGCGCCTGGCGGCTTTCCGGAGAAGAACGCTCGGAGTGCACGATGCCACGTCCGGCCGTCATCCAGTTGACCTCGCCCGGCAAGATTGTCTGCACGTGGCCGACCCCGTCACGGTGCACGATGCCGCCCTCGTACAGATAAGTGACCGTGGACAGCCCGATGTGCGGATGCGGGCGGACATCCAGACCCTGCCCTGCCCCGAAGGTCACCGGCCCCATCTCGTCGAGAAACACAAAGGGGCCCACCATGCGGCGTTGCGCAGAAGGCAGGGCACGGCGGACCTGCAGGTCACCCAGATCGCTGCTGCGCGGCACGACCACGGTTTCCAGTGGCGACACGGACTCGGGAATAGACATGGCTTGCTTCTCCTGGGAAATCGGGATGCCGGTTGGCGGAGCACGCTGCCCCGCCAACCTGTTGGGGCTCACTCTTATGGTCTTACTTTAGGGCAAATCAAACACCAGCACATCGGCTGACTCGCCGGCGCTCAGGTTCAAGCGGCTCTCGGCCTCTACGGCCAGTCCGTCGCCGGCATTCATGACCTGCCCGTTGACCGTCAGGCGGCCACGAGCCAGGTGCACCCAGGCCCGGCGCCCCTCGGCCAGCGCCAGCTCCGTCTGTTCCTGGCCGTCGAACAGGCCCGCGTACAAACGGACATCCTGGTGCAACCGCATCGAGCCTTGCGCGCCATCGGGCGACGCCACCAGACAGAGGCGGCCGCGCTTGCTCGCGTCGTCAAAGGTCTTCTGGTCATACTCGGGTTCGATGCCGGTGACGTCCGGTTCGATCCAGATCTGCAGCAGGTGGGTCGGCGCATCGGGCTGCGGATTGAACTCGGAATGCAGCACCCCGCGCCCGGCGCTCATGCGCTGCACATCGCCCGGGCGGATTTCCGAGCCAGTGCCCATGCTGTCCTTGTGTGCGACCGCACCCTCCAGAACATAGGTGATGATCTCCATATCCCGGTGTCCATGCGTGCCGAACCCCCGGCCCGCTGCGATCCGGTCGTCGTTGATCACGCGCAGCGGCCCATAGCCCATGTGGGCGGGGTCATAGTAGTTGGCGAAAGAAAAAGTGTGGTGAGTATCCAGCCAGCCATGGTTGGCGTGACCGCGGGCGGCGGCCGGGCGCAGTGTGAGCATGATGCCCTCCTTATTTCAATAATTTGAATACACAGCCAACAGGATCATCGACAGAAACGGCTGGCGTGAGGTCTATGGAAGCCATTATCTCTATTTGTCTTCGACAAATGGTGGCTTAGAATTGAAGATATCATTCAAATTATTTGAACATCCATGCGCCCCGCTTTCCCTGCCGCCCCTGCTGCCAGCGCAATCACCCCCGACCTGCTGGTGATGGTCGATGCGATTGCCCGCCACGGCAGTTTTGCCCGCGCCGCGCGTGAGTTGGGCAAGGTTCCGTCCGCCGTCACCTATTCGGTCCGCAAGCTGGAGGACAGTCTCGACGTGTTGCTGTTTGATCGCAGCGGCCAGCGCGCCCGGCTCACGCCGGCCGGCGAAACGCTCCTCAAGGATGGGCGGCTGTTGCTGCAATCGCTGGACGAGCTGGCCTGTCGTGTGCGGCGCGTGGCCACCGGCTGGGAGGTGGAGTTGCGCATCGCCGTGAGCGCCGCGCTGCCCTGGGAACCCCTGTTCGACCTGGTGCGGGACTTCGAGACCGAAGCCGGTGGAACCACGCTGCGCCTGTCCGAAGAAGTGCTCAGCGGCACCTGGGACGCCCTGGCAGGCGGGCGAGCCGACCTGGTGATCGGCGCCGATGCCGCGACCGTGCCGGCCGGCGCCTATCGCAGCGTGGCGATGGGCCAGACCCAGTTCGGTTTCTGCGTCGCGCCCGGCCACCCGCTGGCCGGGCTGCCGCGCACGCTGACCGCCCTGGATATCGCGGCCCATTGCGCCGTGGTGGTCGCCGATACGGCGCGTGATCTGCCGCCCGGCACCCGTGGCCTGCTGGACAGCCAGCGGCGCATCGTCATGCCCAATATGCGTGCCAAGCTCCAAGCCCAGATCCAGGGCCTGGGTTGCGGGTTTCTTCCCTTGACGCTGGCCGCCGCGCCGATCGCCCGAGGCCAGCTCGTGCTGTGCGCAGTGGAAGATGTGATCACGCCCACGGAACAGGTGCTGTATGCCTGGCGCGAAGGCCAGCCCGGCCAGGCCCTGCAGTGGTGGCTGCAACGCCTGCAGTCGCCGCGTCTGTGCGAAAGCCTGCTGGGCGTGCGGCTGGAAACCCCGGCTGACTAAGATCACGCCGCAAGCGGGCAGCCCCGCCTGGATCCCGAAAAGCCGCCCGCCCCCCCCAGTGAA
>JAEWJD010000111.1 GCA_023386765.1 Pseudomonadota bacterium
GCGCAGGCGCCCACTGTGAAGCCGCAGAACCAGGGCGGGCCCAGTCGGTCACAGCGGCAGGCGCCTCGGGGTCCTCAAACAAGCGGGGCGGTTCGGGAAACGCCTGCCGCACTGCGGCCTGGCCCCGGGCGATCTGACGCTGCATGGATGGCTCCTGGGGGCCGACGAGATAGGGCGTCACGATGATCAGCAGCTCCGTCTCCTGTGTCTGCTCTCGTTGGTCACCGAACAGCAGCCCCAGAATCGGGATCCGGCTCAGCCAGGGCAGCCCGCGGCGCTGACGGGTCTGCTCACGCCCCAGGAATCCTCCCAGCACCAGCGTCTGCCCGGAGGGAACATTGAACTCGGTCGATGCCCGGCGGGTGCGCATGGCCGGCCCGGCCGGGACAGTCAAGGTGGCGTCGATGCTGCTGGACTCGACCTCGATACGGGAGCGGATCGTACCTCGTGGGTCGATCCGCGGCGTGATGGTCAAGGCCACGCCATAGGGCTTGAAAACCGTGGTACCACGGCCGTTGTCATCCGCCGTGACATAAGGCAACTCTCCGCCGGCCAAAAACGTCGCCGGTGAACCACTGCGGGCTAGCAAGCGGGGGCGTGCCAGGAATATCGCCTCGCCCGTCTGTGCCAGTGCCTGCAACCGCGCATCCAGCGCCGCCCGGACTCCTTGCAGCTGCAATCCAGCCCAGCGCCCGCCCAATTGCGCCACCGCCCCTTCCATCGGCGTGCTGGCCCAGCGCATACCAAACTCCAGCAAGCGAGCGCGTGGCAGCTCCACCACCTGCACATCCAGCAGCACCATCTGCTCCCAACCGACATCTCCCGTCAGGTCGAGCACCTCGGTATAGCGTGCCGCCATGGCGGCAACCCGGGCCTTGTCCTGGTCGGACAGGCTACTGCCTTCGATGACAAGATGACGGCCCACCACGCTCAGGCGCAACTGCGGCATGCCCGCAAGCAATTGCTCGACCTCGGCGCGTATCCGCCCGAACCCGGCTGGCCGCACCTGCAGCGCGTAGGCCTTGAGTGCACCGGATCGCGTCCAGATGTGCAGGGAAGTACTGCCCTCCTTGCGTGCGAACACGACGACTTCCTTGCCATCGACGGCCAGGGCTTGCGCCACCTGGCCGCTGCCGACTGCGATCCGGGTTACGCCGGCCGCCGGCAACACGCGCGTGCTGCCCTCTTCCATGTCGAGCGCCAGTGGCGCGGCGCCGGCACCAGCGCTCAGCCCCATCGCCAAGCAGCACACCCATCTCAGGCCTGTCCGAAACATCAAGGCTCCTCCTTGTTGTCGCCTTCAGGGGCGACGTCGCCATACAGCACAGGTACCTCTTCGATCACGGGCATCTGCAGGCCCAGCACATCGGCAGCATCGACCGCCTGGAGGGGCCCGGCCGAAGCGCCCTCCTGTTCGGCCCGCAATGTCAGGGTCAGGGCTCCCATCTGGCGGGCGGCAATCACGCGCAGGACGTCCTGCGCGCTGGCCTGCAGCACGAGTTGTGTCCGCTCGGCGTCGGGGGGTGCGATCACCATGCCGTTCTGCAGCAGCGGCAAGGTCAGCAGCCTTCCCTGCTGCTGCAAGGACAGATAGAGATCCACGCGATCCCCCACCTGCAACGTAGGCGGCGCTTCGGAGAGTTCGCGCAGGGACAGCGTCAAGGCACGCATGCCGGGGGCCAGCCGCGCGGCGATCGCCGGTGCTTCGGCCTGGATGTCATCCAGAAGCAGCGGATCGCCAGCCGTGACGGCAATGCGCAGGCGTTGCCCCAGCAACAGGTCGGCTTGCTCGACGCCCAGCCCACGCGAGGAGGCCCAGGCCCGGGGCAGATCGCGCAGTGCGATATCGGCCTCGGTGAGCACCTGGCCGGCCGCCAGATCTGCAGCGGCCACCAGGCGCGGAATCAGCACCACCGTATTGCGATCCACCAGCTCACGTTCCTTGCCATCCAGGTAATGCTGCACCGTCCAGCCGGCCGCCAGGGCGGCTCCCCCGGCCAGCAACCACACCCCATAGCCCGACCATCGCTGCCACCCGGATGGGCTGCACACCCAGGCTGCCAGAGCGGCCAACCTTGCACGCCGCGGTTCATCAATCATCGACGCCCTGCCTCACCAGCAATACCCCGGTCTCTTGCAACAACGGGGTCAGAAACACCTCCAGCTGCTGTGCGTTTCGTTGCCATCGGCCTGCCCCGGGCGCCAGCCCGAACCGTTGCCAGCCCAGCGCTTGCAGGCGCTCATCCAGCCAGCGGCGCGCCGCCTCGATGTTCAACGGCAAGGTCCACAGCGACAGCGACACCCCTGCTTCGGCATAGGCCTGCCAGCGGTGCGCCGGCTCGCCCAGCTCAAGCGCACGGATGGGGCCGCCCGGACACAGGCGGGATTCGCCCAGTTCACTGCCGGCTCCGCTGGCGCGCAAGCGCACAAGCACATGGCAATCGCCGGCCTGATGACTCAGCAACAACTGATCAGGCAGCAGGAACAGGGTAGACAGATCGGGCAGGGCTGCGAGTAATCCGGGCAGCACACGCGCTGGCGGTGTCGGAAGATCCTGACCTGACAGCACCAGTGTCCCGCCGTGATCCAGGCTGGCCTGCAGCCAATCGAGGCCGCCTGGCGTGGTCTCAGTACGGAGGTCTGCCCAGGGCAGGCCGTCGCCCGGGGTTCCCGCCACGGGCAGAACCGTCGCTGCCATCAGGGCGCCCCACCCCGCCCTTTTCCGCCAGCCTGACGTACCGGCCCTGATGCACCGCCGTGATGGCCTCATCGATCCGCCCTGCTGCCCGAGGACAGGCCGGCCCATGGCATGAGCCAATCCGGGTTGAGCTGCCGCCCGCCCCAGGGCCGATCCAGAGGACGCAGGGCCAGATCGATCTGCCGGGCCTGGGCGAGCGACACGTTGGCCGCGTTTTTCCAACCCAGCGCCGACTGGCCCAGGCGAAGCTGCGTTGCGACCGCGTCTGCGACGGCTCCTGAACCTCCCGCCACCACCGTCTGGCGGACAATGCCGGCCCCGGCAACTTGCGCACGTGCCTGCACCACTGACCAGCTTGCCGGTAACGCCAGCCAGTCCGAGACCAGTTGTCTGCCCGGCCGGCTGACGCCCGTCTCGTCGGTCTGCACGGGCAAGGCGGTAAAACGTTGGATAAGCAGCGCCTCGTCGCGAGAAGGAAGGGGTTCTCCCTGAGCGTGCGCGAAAGCCCATCTCCGGCTGAACTGTGCGGCCTCCATGGCAGCCATGCGGCTGCGCGCCAGATAGTCCACCGCCATCCAGAGCGACAGCAACAGTGCAGTGAGGAGGAGCATTTCCGGCAGAGCCTGGCCGCTTTGCCGATAGGCCCGAACCTGATGCGCGACCGGAGGCGTACGCAAACGGCAGGTAGGCCGAGGTGGCGGCATACTGGCGTCAACCAGCAAGGCTCCTCGCTTTCCGGGTCTGCGCACCAAACCCGGCAAGCGCGCAGCAAACCTGCCCACCCTGTTGCAGCAAGCTTGCCGGAACGACTTGAATCGTCTGGACTTCATGGCTGGCCTCCGGGCTGGGGGTTCGAGCCAGTGGGCCAGGGGATCAGCCGCGCCTGCCAGTAGGGCTGCCAGAGCGAAGCAATGACGGGAGTGCGCCCGGCTTTCGGTCCCTCCAGCGGTGCCGAGAAATACGTTTCTGCGGCTGCCCGGGACGACTGTTTCGAGAGCCCGGGCACAAACCCGACTTGCTGTGCCTGGCGCAGCCAACCGGCGGGCGGCAGGCCCAGATCGGAATATCCGGCCTCATTGCGAAGCAACACGGCCAGCGTCGCACGCGGCTCAAGGTGTTTGCTGTCTGCCAGACCCAGTCCTTCGGGCAACCCGCGCCTTCCGCCCGGACGCACGGCGTCTCGCTGCGCATAGGAGTTGGCCAAGGGGTTGTTGCGCCATGCGCCGGCCAGCAAACCCGACTGCTGCTGGAACCACTGCCAGTAATCCAGCAAGGCGAAGTCTTCGGGAGGCTTGGCGACGTAATCGCGTCCTTGACGCCAGACGCGCGCACCGTTGGCGGCCCAGCCCATGGGGTACTCACGAAGATAGCACCCGATCCAGCGATTGCTGCGCAAGGCATGGAATGACAGCGTGTCATGCGCGCCCCACCTGCCTTGTTGGTCCAGGAAGGTCCGCCCTCGCCGGCGCAGCTGATGGCGCCGGTTCGGGCAACGCAGCTGCACGATCCAGGCATTGGTGCGTGTCATGTCGCGCGCGCGCAGAAAGGGATAGCGGCCTGCGGCAGCCAGTGCAAGGCGGCGCAGGCCCTGGGGATGATCGGGGGATTGCCTCGTCAGCAGGCCGGGGAAGGTATCTTGCAGCAACAACATCTCGGGCACCTTGGTATCGGTTCCATCGGGCAGACGGTAGTTGGCTTGCAGGATGCGTGCCATGTGAGCGTTTCGCAGGGCCAGGGTGGCCGACCACTGCTGCTGCGCAACCTGGGCCAGGATCTGATGAACCACCGAATCATGCTGTTTCAGTGATGCCTGCAGCGAAGCCACACTGTAGGAACCGGACGCTTGACCGCTATGGCCCGCGCCATACGCCAGACCGAATTGCGGCCCGAACAGCTTGCCGATCAGGAACGCGGGCGGATTGCCCAACAGACGCCGCCGCCGTTGTGTCTCAGCCAGCTGCTGCCAGGCCACCAGGGTGGTGAGATGGGCCATCGCGACCTGGTGGGCCAACTGCGCGCGCTGGATGTAGGCCAGCAGATTCAGCTGGCGGGCCTGCATCAGCGCACCGCTGTAGGCGACGGCATCGGCCGCCTGCCCCAGCCGCAGCCCGGCCGCTGCCATGCGCGAGGTGAGCGCGGCACCGGCCCAGGCCAACAGCAATACGGACAACACCAGCAGACCCAAGCCCAGCGCCTGCCCGCATTGCCGGCCGGCATCGACACCCAGCGGCCGCGACCGGAATGCGGGGCAATGACTCACTTGGCGCCTGCGTTGCCGGCGAAGGACTTCAGGTTGCGCGTCTTGGCCTGTGCGGCAGCCTTGCTGGCGGCAGACTGTGCCTGCTTGATCTGGGCATTGCCGTCCTCGCCGGCCAGCTCGCGCGCCATGGCTGCCGTTTGCGAGCGCAGCACCTGTCCGAAATACTGATAGACGGCGATGGCAGCCACGGCCACCAGGGCGACGACGATGATGTATTCGGTCATGGCCTGACCGGATTGGCGTTTTGCCTGTTGCATGAGGCATGCTCCTCTGAGGATTGGTGAGCACCCAGTCTGGAGAGTCCATCGCAAGCCGGCAATTCGCACCAGCCGAGGGTTCGAACGAGCGCAGGGTGTTCAGCCGCGGAAATGGCTGAGTTATATTGAAACCAGCGTCCGGCGCCTTGCAGGCATCAGTCCGGCCATTTGCTTGAACCCTGTCAAGAGGTCTCGAGTCCAATGAAATCCCGCGATTTTTCATCGTGGATCTG
>JAEWJD010000258.1 GCA_023386765.1 Pseudomonadota bacterium
CAGCATGACCACGCACGCCAGCAACAACGCCATGAAGGACTTCTTGCGCAAACCCCACTTCGCCATTCGACATTCCCCTGCGGGCCGATAGCCCTGCCACAGCGGAGACTCTCAACGATGGCCGGTCCTGCCCGTGCCTCCCCGCGTGCCTTGCGCAGTCGCCGATGCCGCAGCGCAACGTAAGGCGCCGCTAGTGTAGTTGCCCTAGACCACAGAAGGAAACACACCCATACCAGCGCGCCGCACTATATCTGATTGTTGCGCAATATTCTGACAAGCATTGATATTGCTTACTTTGTATGTCCGAATAATTCGGCTGCGGCAGCCTGCACGGTAGGCCCTGCGGCCGCTCATACACCCAGATAACGCTCCCACACTCCGCGATCCGCATCCAGAGCAGCAGAGCTTCCCGTCCAGACCACTTTGCCGCGCTCCAGAATGACGTGGTGGTCCGCCAACGCCAGCAGGCGTTCGACATACTTGTCGATCACCAGGGTGGTCTGCCCCGCCGCGCGCAGACGCGCCAGGCATTGCCAGATTTCCTCGCGGATCTTCGGCGCCAGGCCCTCGGTCGCCTCGTCGAGAATCAACAACTGCGGATTGGTCACCAGCGCGCGCCCGATGGCCAGCATCTGCTGCTCCCCGCCGGAAAGCTGGTTGCCCATGTTCCCGGCGCGCTCGGCCAGCCTCGGAAACAGCTCGAAGACGCGCTGCGCCGTCCAGGGTTCACCCATGCCGGGATTGCGCCGCGCCGTGAAAGCCGTGAGATGTTCGCGTACTGTCAGATTGGGAAAGCACTGGCGGCCTTCCGGCACCAGCGCCAGCCCCGCCCGCGCGATGCGATCGGTGGACCACTGCCCGATCGACTGGCCGGCAAAGCAGATCCGGCCGCCCCGCAATGGCAGCTGGGCGAACAGGGTTCGCAACAGCGTCGTCTTGCCCATGCCGTTGCGCCCCAACAGCGTCACGACCTGACCGGCGCCGATTTCCAGATCCACGCCGAACAGCACCTGACTGGCGCCATAGCCGCTAGCCACGCCTTCCATGCTCAGCATGTCTTCTCCCCGGCATGCTCGCCATCGTCGCCCAGATATGCCTGGCGCACGTCGGGATTGGCGCGAATCTCCTGCGGCGTGCCGGTGGCGATGATGCGTCCATACACCAGTACCGAAATACGGTCGGCGAGCCGGAACACCGCCTGCATGTCATGCTCGACCAGCAGCATGGCCGCCCGGCCCCGCAAGGATTCGATCAATTCGGTCAGCCGCAAGGTCTCGTCGGGCCCCATACCCGCCATGGGTTCATCGAGCAGCAGCACGCTGGGGCGCGCGGCCAGCGCCAGCGCAAACTCCAGCTTGCGCTGCTCGCCATGCGGCAAAGTGCCTGCATCACGGCCCAGCAGATCCGGCTCGATGGCACACTGCCGGGCGAGCGCGCGGGCCTGCTCATACAGCGCCGGTTCGGCCTGACGCGGCCGCCAGAAGCGAAAGCTGCTGCCGGCGTGCGCTTGTACCGCCAGCAGAAGATTGTCCATCACCGACATCGCGCGAAAGATATTGGTGATCTGGTACGAACGCGACAGACCGTGGGCCACACGCTCGTGCGCGCTCAGGCGCGATACGTCCTTGTGGCCCAGCTGCAGGGTGCCGGCATCGGCCGCCAGCGTGCCCGACAACAGATGGATCAGGGTGGACTTGCCGGCGCCATTGGGCCCGATCAAGGCATGGATTTCACCGGGCGCAAGCGTCAGGTCCACCTGGTCGGTGGCCAGCAGGGCGCCGAAACGACGCACCAGGCCGCGTGCCTGAAGGGCCGGCACGGCAGGAGGCTGGCCCGGCTGCGCGGGGCGGGAGGCAGGCATCATGGTTTTGTCTTTGCCACAGCGGCGCCGGGGCGCGCCAGGAACAGGCCGGCCAGCCCGCGCGGCGCGCCAAACACCACGGCCAGCAGCAGCAGGCCCAACGGCAGATGCCAGTATTCGGTCCACTGGCGCAGCACCTCTTCGAGCACCAGCATCACGGTCGCACCGGCCACGCCGCCATAGCGCAACCCGATCCCGCCGACCAGCACCATGATCAGAAGATTGGCCGACTGGGTCCAGTGCATGAGGCTGGGTGAAATGAAAAGGTTGTGGTTGGCCAGCAAGGCGCCCGCCAGCCCCGCCAACGCGCCTGACAGCGCAAAAGCCGTCAACTTGATGCGATAGACCGGGTAACCCAGGGCCTCCATGCGCGCCTCGTTCTCGCGTACCCCCTGCAGGGCCATGCCGTAGCGCGACGCCACCAGACGCCCGAACAGAAACAGGCAGGCGCAGAAGATCGCCAGTACGACGTAATAGAAGCTGCGGTCATCGGCCAGGTCCACTCCGGGCAAGGTCGCGTAGCCCGGCAGGTTCAGGCCATCCTCGCCGCCATACTGGCGCAGCGAGATGAAGATATAGAACACCATCTGGGCGAAGGCCAGGGTGATCATGATGAAATACACGCCCCGCGTGCGCAGGGATATCGCCCCGATCACCCAGGCCAGGCAGCCCGACAGCACGATGGCTGCGCCCCAGCCCGCCAGCGCCGACGTGACGCCGCTGGCAGCCAGGATACCCACGGCATAGGCCCCCGCGCCAAAGAAGGCGGCATGCCCCATTGCCACCATGCCGCCATAGCCCAGCACCAGATTCAGGCTGGTCGCCGCCAGCGCGTAGATAAGCACGCGCCGCAGGAAAGACACATAGAAATCCAGGTCCAGCGCCGGCGCCACCAGCGGGAAGACCACCAGCGCGGCCAGCAACAGCCAGGTCCAGAACAGGCTCGCCCGCATGGTCAACCCCGCGCCGGAAAGAGGCCCGAGGGGCGGAACACCAGGATCCCCGCCATCAGGACATAGATCAGGATCGCCGCCAACGTGGGCCCCACGCTGGAGGCCACCGCCGGCGAGAACACCTGGCGCAGCAACATGGGCAGAAAGGCGCGCCCGGCGGTATCCACCATGCCGACCAGCAAGGCCCCGACGAAGGCGCCTCTGATCGAACCGATGCCACCGATCACGATGCATACCAGCACCAGGATCAGGATCTCCTCGCCCATGCCGACCTGCACCGCCGTCACCGGCCCCAGTAGCGCACCCGCCACGGCAGCCAGCACGGCCCCAAGCATGAAGACGCCCAGGAACAACAGCGGCACGCGCACCCCCATCAGGGTGGCCATCTGCCGGTTGGAAGCCCCTGCCCGCAACAGCACGCCGGCACGCGTGCGCGTCACGAACCAGTACAGGCCCAGGGCAGCCGCCAGGCCGACCACGATGATCATCAGGCGATAGGCCGGATACAACAGGTCGGGCAGCAGACGGACCGGTCCAGACAGCACCTGCGGCATATTGAGCATCATCGGGGCGGGGCCCCAGATCATCTTCACCAGATCATTGGCGATCAGGATGATGGCGTAGGTACCCAGTACCTGGGCCAGGTGATCGCGCAGCGCCAGACGCCGGATCAGCACCACCTCCAGCAGCGCGCCGACCAGCCCGGTGACGATGGCCGCCACCAGCACGGCGGCCGCAAACGAACCAGTGCGCTGCATGGTCTCGGCCGCGACATAGGCGCCCGCCATGTAGAGCGAACCGTGCGCCAGGTTGAGAATGTCCATGATGCCGAACACCAGGGTCAGACCTGCCGCGATCAGGAACAACATCAAACCGAACTGCAATCCATTGAGCAACTGCTCGATGACCAGCGTAAACGTCATGAACCCATCCCCTGGGGGCCGCCCGCAAGGCTGCGCGGCGGCCCGCTAGCCCGGCTTTTACAGCTTGCACTCGCCGACGTAGACGTCCTGGTAATTGTCGAACACCTTGCCCGCCAGCTTGTTGGTAATGCGTCCGTCGGCATCTTTCTCGATGACGCGCACGTAGTAAGGCTGGATGGGATAGTGGTTCTTGCCGTAGGTGAAGGGGCCGCGCACCGAGGGGAAGTCGGCCTTCTCCAGGGCAGCGACGATTGCCTCGCGATCCTTGGCGCTGCCGCCTGCCTGCTTGACGGCGGCATCGATGGCCATGATCACGTCATAGGCCTGGGCCGCATAGACTGACGGATAGCGGCCCTTGTACTCCTTGCGGAACGCCTCGACGAACTGTTTGTTCTGCGGATTGTCCAGGTCGTGGGCCCACTGTGCCGTGTTGTACATGCCCAGCATGGGCTCGCCCACCGCCTGGATCACATCCTCGTCGGCGGAAAAGCCCGGGCCGATCAGGCGCGTATCCTGCGCCAGGCCGGAAGACACGAACTGTTTGACGAAATTGATCCCCATTCCGCCCGGCAGGAAGATGAACACGGCATCGGGCTTGGCCGCGCGGATCTGCGCGATCTCGGCGGCATAGTCCAGCTGCCCCAGCTTGGTATAGAGCTCCTGGTCGACGGCCGTCTTGTAGCCACGCTTGAAGCCCGTGAGCGCATCTTTGCCGGCCGGGTAGTCCGGCGCCATGATGAATACCTTCTTGAAACCACGGTCGGCAGCCACCTTGCCGGCCGCCTCGTGGAAGGCATCATTCTGGTACGACAGGCCGAACCAGTAGCGGTTGCATTGCGCACCGGCCAGCTGGCTGGGGCCCGGGTTGTTCGACAGGTAAGGCACCTTGGCCGCGAACAGCGCCGGGCCGACGGCCAGGGCCACGTTCGAGCCGATCGGACCGGTAAAGAAATCGACCTTGTCGCGTTGCAGGTAGCGCGTCACCAGTTGGCGGGCCTGGTCGGGGTTGCCGCCCATGTCCGTCTGCAGGAACTCGGCCGGCTGGCCGCCGAGCTTGCCGTCCAGTTGTTTGATCGCCAGGTTGAAGCCATCACGGGCTTCGGCCCCCAGCGCCGAGAAGGGCCCTGAAATATCGTTGGCGATACCGACCTTGATCGTATCGGCCGAGGCCACGGCGGGCATCAGGATGGCGGCAGCCAGTAGGGAGGGAAGGAAACGCATGGTGATGCTCCTTGCGCTACGCGCGGCAGAATATTGTTATTGCTGCGTATTGTTGCGATGAGGACTGCGTCAGCCGGCGTCGCCGGCGAAGAACTGGCATCGCGTATAGTTTAGGTTTAAAGTATTTGGCAAAACAAGTCTAGGGTTTGCCCCAGGACATGCACGCAAGCGATGCTGCGACCTGCCCGACCGGCTCCCCTTATCGTCCCTTTATCGTTTTCATGAGCGCATCCGATCACATGCTCTATCGCAGCTATGACCGCGCCGCGCTTGACGTCCAGTACAACGCACGCGCGACAGTACCCGACATCGAGGCGATTCTCAAGCAATACACCGACGCCAGCCGCCAGGCGCGCGCCAGCCTGCCGTGCATCGCCGACCAATCCTATGGCGCGCACCCTGACGAACGGCTGGACATTTTCCCGGCTGCGCAATCCGGTGCCCCCGTGCTGCTGTACATCCACGGCGGCTACTGGCGTGCCCTCGGCAAAGACGACTCCTGCAACATGGCGCCGGCCTTTACAGCGGCGGGCGCCACCGTAGTCGTGATCAACTATTCGCTCGCGCCCGCCGTCACCCTGGACCACATCGTCGACCAGACGCGCCGTGCACTGGCCTGGGTATACCGCCACATCGCGCGCCATGGTGGCGACCCCGCGCGCATCCATCTCTGCGGCAGCTCGGCCGGCGCGCACCTGATCGGCATGCTGCTGGCCAGCGGCTGGCATGCGCGCTACGACCTGCCGGCCGGCGTGGTGGCCGGCGCGGCGGCGCTATCCGGCCTCTACGACCTGCGCCCGCTGGTACACACCCACATCAACGCCTGGATGCACATGAGCCCGGCCGATGCCGAACGCAACAGCCCGGCCCTGCTGCCAGCGCCGGCGCACGGCTGTCCGCTGCTGGTCAGCTATGGGGCCAATGAAACCGACGAATTCAAGCGCCAGAGCCGCGACTACCTGACCCAATGGCTGGGGCGCGGCCATCCTGGCCGCTACATCGACATGCCGGGCAGCAACCACTTCGATCTGGTGCTGCGCCTGAACGATCCGCATCAGGCGCACACCCGCGCCCTTCTTGAACAAATGGGTCTGGCCCGCGCGCCTGGCGCGCCGACCTGACCCCCACGAGGCCGCCATGACCGACATCCCCGACCTGGAAAGCCGTGCCGCACCGGACGACCACCATGCCCTGCGTCTGTGGCTGCGCATGCTGACCTGCTGCAACCTGATCGAATCCGAGATCCGGACCCAGCTGCGCACCCGCTTTGACACCACCCTGCCGCGCTTTGACCTGATGGCCCAACTGCACCGCGCACCCAAGGGCATGCGCATGGGCGAGCTCTCGCGCCACATGATGGTGACCAACGGCAACATCACCGGCATCACCGACCAGCTTGAAAAGGAAGGCCTGGTGATCCGCAACAAGGTCGAGACCGATCGGCGCAGCTCCATCATCACGCTCACGCCCCTGGGCAAGAAGACCTTCGCCCGCATGGCGCGCGCCCACGAATCATGGGTCAAGGAAATGTTCGGCGACCTGCCAGAGGCGAGCCGCGATGCGCTCTTTCAAGGTCTGGGCGAACTCAAGCTGCAGGTCATTGCGCGCCAGCGCAAGGAGTAAGCCCGCCGGCACCGACGGCCCGCAACGCGCATAATTGGCGCCATGATTCCGGTTTCTTTCCCGGGTGGCAACCATTACGCCACCCTGCTGCTATCTCTGATCTGCCTGGCGACCCTGCTCACCGGGGTCCTCCACCTGTTGCGCCACCCGCCGGCGCGGAGCTGGCTGGCTGACCATCGCCGCCTGGCCACCGTGCTGCTGCTGGGGCTGGCCGGCCTGGGCGCGCTCTACCCTTATCAATTGTTTTCCCAATGGCGCGAGGCACGCCGCCTGGCCGGCGACGAGGCGGCCCACCGCCTCAAACTGGACAGCGCCCTCAGCGTGCAAGGCCAAACCCTGCCGGCAGGCACGGTGCTGCGGCTGGCCCGCCCCGGCCAGGCCGACAGTTTCGTACAGGCGCAATTCCCGGCCCCTGCACCCGTGGCCGGGGTGAACGCCATCCGATGGTTGCGCCATTCACCGCAAGACTGGTCGCTGACTCTGGCGCAAGACCAACACATCGAAGGCTGGACCTGCAGCCGCAGCCATCCTGTGGAGTTACGCCTGCCACAAGGCCAGCCCCGGCTGGCCAGCTGCCACCTGGCACCAGGAAGCCGCCTGGACGATCAACCGCTGCCGGCCGGCACCTGGCTGCAAGCCCAGCCACAAGGCTGGTTGCTGCGCACCGACGGCAGCGATGCCCTGCCTGTGGCGGGCATGGGCCTACTCAAGGCCGACCTCCGGCTGGACGCAGACGGCCGGCGCACCCGCTTCGAAGGGCTGCTTGCGCATGAAACCCGCCTGGGCAGTTTCACCTATCCGGCCGGCACCCGCGTCGCCAGCGCCCCCGCCGGCCTGGCTGGCGCACAGCCGGGCGACCTGCTGTTTTCGCCCTCGCGCGGGCGCAGCGCGCGGCATGCCGACGGCAGCGAAGTCGCCACCGGGCGCTCAGTACTGCAAAGCCCGCAAGGCGAACTACGATCGATCCTGCCCAATACCCAGGCCGGCGTCCTGGACGTCGCCAGCCTGCGGCTGGGCCCATGACTCCCCCCTGCCCGACAGCAGTGGGATAATAAGTGTTTTGGCCGACCGCCCGTACCGGGCGAGCGGCGCGCTGCCCAACGAGACGAACCCATGGCCGTAAACCTCCAGATTCCCTCCGAATCCGCAATTTATCCCGTCGCCGGTGTCGAGATCGGCGTGACCGAAGCCGGTATCCGCAAGGCCAACCGACGCGACCTGACCGTGTTCCGCCTGGCGCCCGGCGCCACCGTGGCGGGCGTGTTCACGCGCAACCGCTTCTGCGCCGCGCCGGTGCAGGTCTGCCAGGCCCACCTGGCCCAGGGCGGCCCGATCCGCGCGCTGGTGATCAACACCGGCAACGCCAATGCCGGTACCGGCGAATCCGGCCTGGACAACGCCCGCGCCACCTGCGCCGGTCTGGCCAAACTGCTGGACGTCCCGGCCGAGCAGGTGCTGCCGTTCTCCACCGGCGTCATCCTGGAGCCGCTGCCCATGGACCGCCTGCTGGCCGGTCTGCCCAAGGCCCTCGCCGCTCTGGGTGATAACGAATGGTTCAATGCCGCCCACGGCATCATGACCACCGACACCCTGCCCAAGATCCACTCGCGCCGCCTGACCCTCGGCGGCAAGACCATCACCATCACCGGCATCAGCAAGGGCGCCGGCATGATCCGGCCCAACATGGCCACCATGCTCAGCTTCCTGGCTACCGACGCCGGTATCGCCCAGCCGCTGATGAACACCCTGGCGCGCGAGCTGGCCGACCAGTCGTTCAATCGCATCACCATCGACGGTGACACCTCGACCAACGATTCCTTCATCGTGGTCGCGACGGGCCAGTCCGGCCTGCAGATCGATAGCGACAGCCACCCTGACTACGCCGCGCTGCGCGCCGCCCTGGTCGAGGCCGCCGCCGACCTGGCACAGAAGATCGTGCGTGACGCCGAAGGCGCCACCAAATTCATGACCATCCGCGTAGAAGAAGCCGGCAGCGTCGACGAGGCGCTCAAGGTGGCCTACGCCGTGGCCCATTCGCCACTGGTCAAGACGGCCTTCTATGCCTCCGACCCCAACCTGGGCCGCATCCTGGCGGCCATCGGCTACGCCGGCATCGACGATCTGGACACCAACACGCTGCGCCTGTGGCTGGACGACGTGCTGGTGGCCCGCGATGGCGGGCGCAACCCTGACTACCAGGAAGCCGACGGCCAGCGCGTGATGCAGCAAGCCGAGATCCTGGTGCGCATTGCACTGGGCCGAGGCCAGATCACCGAAACCGTTTACACCTGCGACTTCTCGCACGAGTACGTCAGCATCAACGCCGACTACCGTTCCTGATACGCGACTCCCGGGGGACGGCGCCGGCGCCCATCCATGCCGCCCGTCCCCGCGCAAGGCGCCACCCGCGCCGCGCTTCTCGCCGTCGCGTCCTCTGTGCCCCCACCCTCAGGGCCCGCGCCGGCGTCCTCCCGCACAGACTGTCTGCCATCGACACGATGCCCCAAGGAAACGAAGTGACCGCCACCGACTTCACCCAACTCATCGCCCGCGCCGAACGCGTGCTGGCACAACTAGAGGCCTGGCTGCCGCCGGCTCCGCCCGATATCGACTGGAGCGCACACGCCTACCGCTGGCGTCGGCGCGGCTCGCGCGGCTGGCTGGACGCCGTACGCCACGTCGCGCGCATCCACAAGGATGACCTGCAGCATATCGAACGCCAGAAAGACATCATCGACCGCAATACCCGCCAGTTTCTGGCCAGCAAACCGGCCAACAACGTCCTGATGACCGGGGCGCGCGGTACCGGCAAGAGTTCGCTGGTCAAGGCCATGCTGGCCGCCTATGGCGACCAGGGGCTGCGCCTGATCGAAGTCGACAAGGCCGACCTCGGTGACCTGCCCGAAATCGTCGAACTGGTCGCCGGCCGCCCTGAACGCTACATCGTGTTCTGCGACGACCTCTCCTTCGAGGAAGGCGAGGCTGGCTACAAGGCGCTGAAGTCCGTGCTCGACGGCTCGGTGGCCTCGGGCGGCGACAACCTGCTGATCTACGCCACCTCCAACCGCCGCCACCTCATGCCCGAGTACATGAGCGAGAACCTGCAGGCCAAGCATCAATCGGACGGCGAAATCCATCCGGGCGAAACCGTCGAAGAAAAAATCTCGCTGTCCGAACGTTTCGGCCTGTGGCTGTCCTTCTATCCGTTCAAGCAGGACGACTATCTGGACATCGTCCACCACTGGCTGCGCGAGCTGGACTGCCCCGCCGACCAGATCGAAGCCTCGCGCGCCGAGGCGCTGCAATGGGCGCTGGAACGCGGCTCGCGCTCCGGTCGCGTGGCGTATCAATTCGCGCGCGACTGGTCGGCTCGTCATGTCTGAGAAGATCATCGACGTCGCCGTCGCGCTCATCCTGCGCGCCGACGGCCAGCTGCTGCTGGGCCAGCGGCCCGAAGGCAAGCCTTGGGCCGGCTGGTGGGAGCTGCCCGGCGGCAAACTGGAGCCTGGCGAAACCGTGCTGCAGGCGCTTGCGCGCGAACTGCAGGAAGAGATCGGCATCAACGTCACCGAGTCCCGGCCCTGGGTCACTTACGTGCACCGCTACCCGCAGACCACCGTGCGGCTGGCCTTCTGTTTTGTCACGGGCTGGACCGGCGAGCCACGCGGCCTGGAAAACCAACGTCTGCAATGGGTCGTGCCGCAAGACGCCGCCCAGGTAGGCGAGCTGCTGCCCGCCGCCCTGCCGCCGCTGCGCTGGCTGCAACTGCCCACCCGCTACGGCATCAGTGCCGCCGGCTCGCCCACCGGCCTGCCCGCTTTCCTGACCCGCCTGGACCAGGCACTCGCGCAGGGACTGAAGCTGGTGCAATGGCGTGAGCCGGCCTGGCCTGATGGTCCGCAGGCCGACAGCCTGCACGCCGCCTTCGAACAGGTGCTGCAACGTTGCCGCCAGGCCGGTGCGCGGTTGCTGGTCAACAGCGTGCACCCTGAGAGCTGGTGGCAACAGGCCGACGGCGTGCACCTGCGCGCCACCGATGCCGCCGCGCTCACACAACGCCCGGCACTGCCCGCTGGCGCTCTGGTCGGCGTGTCGGCGCACAGCCACGCCGAGATCCTGCACGCGCGCGACCTGCAGGCGGATTTCGCCGTACTGGGCCCGGTCGCGGCCCCCCCCACCCATCCTGGCCAGGCCGGCCTGGGCTGGCCAGCCTTCCAGGCGGCCCTGCACGACGCCGGCCTGCCGGTGTTTGCACTGGGCGGCCAGTCTTCGGCCACGCTGACCCAGGCGCAGTCTTACGGTGCCCATG
>JAEWJD010000321.1 GCA_023386765.1 Pseudomonadota bacterium
GGGCACGGCGTTCCTGCCGTGCCCGGGCGCATCAGGAACGGCCCGTGATACCGGGCCGTTTTGACAGGCCGGGCCGGCGTCAGCTATAACAAGTCGCGCAGGCGGAAACCGCGGCTCTGCAGGCGAAGCTCCTTCGCCAACGATCCTGTCACCCGGGGCGGACCGGAATCAACCCGGCCGCACACATGCTGGCTCAATGGAAGTCACGTTGATCACGCTAAGCCCCCTGAAACGGCGCATCGTCTACGTCTCGCTGTTCGAACTCTTCGCCATCCTGCTGTCCACGCTCATCCTCATGGCCCTGAGCGACGGCAATGCCCAGAACTCCCTGCCGGTCGCCGTCATCGTTTCGGCCACCGCGGTCCTCTGGAACTATCTCTACAACCTCGGTTTTGAAGCCTGGGAACGCCGCAATCACGTCATGCAGCGCACCCTGCGCGTGCGCTGCCTCCATGCGGTCGGCTTCGAGGGCGGGCTGCTGCTGTTCTGCCTGCCCGTCTACATGCTCTGGTATGGCGTCGGCCCTCTCGTCGCCCTGGGCATGGAACTGACACTGATGGTGTTCTTCCTGTTCTATACCTTCCTGTTCACCCTGGTCTTCGACAAAGTCTTCACCTTGCCGCAGCACTACGCCAAGCTCACGCCTGCCGAGCAAGGCTGATACGTCCCGGCGTGGGTGAAGCGCTTGCGCTGTGCTCACCCATGCGCCGCAATAAAATCGTTTGTCCGGCGTGTCCCGGCGACCTAGATTAACTGCTGATTTCTTTGTTCTCTTACTTCAGCAGAAGGGTTGCCATCATGCAAGACACATCGATCCCGGCACACGCCGCGACACCCTATTTCCGCCCTCGCCGACTCGGCCATGTGAATCTGATCGTCGAGGATACCGACACGTCGATGCGTTTCTACCAGGACGTGGCGGGTTTCGAGGAGGTGTATCGCGTGCCGGCCATCGGCGGCGGATTCCTCAGCAATGGCAACACCCACCACGACGTCGGCATGGTGCAGCGCTCCGGCCCATCGGGCAAGGGACGCGCACCGGGTCTGAACCACCTGGCCTTCGAACTGGAAACCGAGGTGGCCCTGGTCGAGGGCTACGAGCGCTCCGTGCGCGAAGGCTGCGTCTACGAACGCACGCTGGATCACGACATCGCCCATTCGGCCTATTGCGCCGATCCGGATGGCAATTCCTGCGAGCTGTACGCCGACGTCGTGCGGGAATGGCGCAGCGCCCGCAACGGGCAGGTCACCAAACCCAAGCCCGCCTGGTGGCCCGGTCTGACCCCTCCCAATCCGGAACATAACTATCACGTCGATCCTGAAATCCGCCGTGTGCCGCACGCCGCCTTCCATCCGCAGCGCACGCAACACGCCACCCTGGTGGTGGCCAACCTGGACGACAGCGTCACCTTCTACAGGCAGCGCATCGGCCTGAACCTGCTGGCCCGCGGCCAGAACTACGCGCTGATGGGCGGCAGTTGCGGCCAGCGCCATATTGCACTGGTGCAGGCTGACGGCGCCAACGCCCCGGGTTTCCATCACGTCGGTTTTGAAATGGCCAGCCCCGAACAATTAGCGGCCTGCGTCCAGCAATGGCAATCCCGCGGCGGCCGTATCGAACGCCAGATCGATCACCCCCTGCGCCTGGCGGTCTTCATTGTCGACCCCGACGGTCTGCCACTGCAGTTCTTTGCCGACCGTGTCCACGACCATGCCCCTTGGGCGCAATTGCCAGCCGCCCAGGCACTCTGGATTGTGTGAGATGACGAGACCCTTCTCCGCGCCAGCCCTGCCTGGCCTGCAGATCCCCGGACTCACCGCCCTGGCTCCGCGCCAGTATGTCGACGTCCTGGGCATCAAGACGGCCTTTCATCGCGCCCGGCCCAACGGGGCCGCGCGCGCCACGGTCGTCCTGCTACACGGAGGCGCGCCCGGGGCCTGCGCCGAACTCAACTGGTTCCGCAACCTGCCGGCGCTGGTGGCCGCCGGCTACGATGTGATCGCCTACGACCAGCCCGGCTTCGGCTACAGCACCGCGCCAGATGACCCCGGCATCGACTTCCGCTATCAGCACCTGGAGGCCCTGCTGCAGGCCCTGGCCCTGGAAGACATCCACCTGGTCGGCAACTCCATCGGCGGCTTGCTGTGCTGCCTGTATGCGCTGCGCCAGCCGGCCGGCCCGGCCGTCCGTTCATTGACGCTGGCGGCGCCCTACCCTTACTTCGATCCACCCGCCGAGGCTCAGGCGCGGCTGCAGGCGCATCGCAACCGCCTGGGTGCGATATCGCCCACGTTCGAGAGCATCCGCGCGTTGTGCCTGAACACCTTCAACCAACCCGACTGCGTGACCGACGCCATCGTCCAGTTGCGGCTGGACATGCTGTCGGGCGCGCGCTGGGACGCCTACAAGGCACGCAACAGTGTGTCGCGCCAGTTCAATCGTGCGGACGTCTCAGGCCGAATGATCGATGTTCCCACGCTGCTGGTCTGGGGCGTCGAAGACTGCAGCCTGCCCCATGAGATCGGTATCGAGGCCATGCGCCACTTCCGCCATGGGCAGTATCTGTTCTTGAATCAGTGCGGCCACTGGCCGCAGACCGAGCAGGCAGCGGTGTTCAACCGCCAGACGATCAACTTTCTCGACGCGCAGCACGCCTGATCCGCGGCGGGGCGGCCTGGCCGCCCCGCCTGCCTTACAGATCAACCACCAGGCGGGAGCTGCAAGCACGCGAGCAACAAGGCAGGAACTGATCGTTGCGGGCTTTTTCTGCCTCTGAAAGATAGAGATCCCGATGGTCGGGCACGCCCTCGAGCACGCCCAACAGGCAGGTCCCGCAGATCCCCTGTTCGCAGGAAGTCTCGACCTCCACGCCATGCCGCGCCAGCGCCTGCACCACGCTTTCTTCCGCCTGCACGGCAATGACCTGCCCGCTGGAGGCAAGCTGCACTTCAAAGCCAGTCTGTCCTGCCTGCGGCAGGCCATCGGGGTGGGAGAAGCGCTCAAAATGCACCCGTTCATCGGCCCAGCCAAGACTGCGCGCCTGGTTCAGCATGGCCTCGATAAAGCCTCCCGGCCCACAGACATAGAGATGGGTCTGCCCCGACTGGGCGGCCAACAGTTGCGCTGCGTCCAGGCGTTGAGCGGGCAGGCCGTCGTCGGTATGCAGGTGGACATGGGAGGCCAGCGCCGGCGCCCGCAGGCGATCCAGGAATGCCATCCTGGCGGGCTCGCGGGCGCAGTAGTGCATTTCGAAGGCGCGCCCCTGCTGGACCAGGTATTCGGCCATGCAGAGAATGGGCGTGATGCCGATGCCGCCGGCCAGCAGCAAGGCCGGCGAGGCATCCTCATGCAACGGGAAGAGGTTGCGCGGCAGACCGATCTCGACCACATCATCGACGCCCAGCGCCTCGTGTACCGCCTGCGAGCCGCCGCGTGAGGCGGGCTCGCGCAGCACGGCAATCTGGTAGCGCCGGGAACCCGGTTCATAGCGGCTGAGCGAGTACTGCCGGACGACCTGGGGACCCACATGCAGATCGATGTGGGCGCCAGGCGCGTACGGCGGCAGCGGCTCGTCGCCGAGCGCCTCCAGCTCAAGGACGCAGATATCCCGCGCCCCCTCGCTCTTGGCGGCAATGCGTACGGCCAGGCGTTGACTCATGGCGAGGCGTGCTCCGCCACGGCCGGGGCCCGATAGACCGCCGGATCGGGCAAACGCTTCAGGAACTCAGCCAGCTCATGCGTATCCTCGACGGCATCGACCGGCTCCATCGAGAAAGCCGAACCATCCTGCACCAGCGCACGGAACTTCTGCATCGCCTCGGGACTGGCCATGAAGTCCAGGATCTTGCGCCGTGCCATGACGATGGCCAGGTCGGCGCTCACCAGTTTCTCCTTGGTCCGATCGGCGATCCGGCCCATGCCTTCCTGCATGGCGCGGTCCTGGTCATTGACGCCATGGATCCCCGTGGTGGAGGTCCCGCCCTGAGCGACACGATTCACCAGATAATCGTTGCTGCGGTTGCGTATCGGCGCCCACGTATCGATGATGGAGCCATTGTTCAGTTCGACGGCACCATAACGATATTCGGGCGGGAAGGACATGCCACGCTCGACCGAGTCCAGGAAAGCCTGCGGCAGCTCCCCTTCCATGACGTAGCTGAAGTCCCAGCAATAGGTGTTCTCGTCGTCGATCGGCACCCAGGCACGCCCGCCGATGGGCCAGGCCGCGCTCGGGATCACCGAGAACATCGGGGCCATCCATTGCGTGACACGCCAGTAGTAACGGCTTTCGGCATGGCGCCGGGCGATGGACATGAAACCGATGGGGGTTTCCTCCACGCTCAGCTCGGGCTTGGGATCCTTGTAGGTATAGGTGCGATGCACACGATCGGCCGTGACGCCCTGGTCGGATTTATGCAGGGTGGACACGTGCGAGCTGTCGATCTCGCCTTCGGCGCCCTGCATCCAGTTCGTTTCCTGCAGCCAGACCGACGCCAAGCGTTGCGTCTCGGGCAAATCGATCCAGGGAAAGCGCGGCATGGCCGGCGCCTGGCCCTGGCCCATGAAGATCCAGATGATGCCGGCCTTCTCCTGCACCTGATAGGCCGACAGATGCATCTTCTGGCACAGCTTGGCATTGTTCTCGCTGGGCATTTCCAGGCATTGCCCATCGCGGCCATAGAGCCAGCCATGATATGCGCACCGGATGCCGCGCTCTTCGACCTTGCCGAAGAAAAGCGGCGCGCCACGATGCAGGCACTGTGCACGGGTGATGCCTACCTGCTCGCTGCCATCCCGAAACGCGACCAGGTCTTCGCCGAGCAGGCGCAGCCTCAGCGGCGTACGACTGCCCACGGGGACCTGCGACGACAGAATGGCCGGCAGCCACAGTGAGCGGAACAGCTCATTGCCCGGCGTACCCTCGCCCACGCGGCACAAACGCTCGTTATTGTCTTTGGTCAACATCTCGTTCTCCTGAATCTTATTTGCCTGCCACACCCGCCACAGCGCTCATGATCTGCTTGGCGGCGACTTCCGATTGCCGAAGCTGTTCGTCGGTCTTGACCTCGACGACCTTGATGTCCGGCATCATTTTCTTGATGCTCTGCGTCGTGACCGAATCCGGATCGGAGAACAACGACAGATACTCTTCCTTCTCCTGGATCTCGGCGCCCTCGGTGGCCAGCCACGCAAGGAACAGCTTGCCCAGGTTGGGCTGCGGCGCCCCTTTCAGCATGAACATGAACAACGGCCCCACCGGCAGCGTCTCCATCGGCGCCCAGGCAATGGGGGCGCCCTTGCGCTTCTGGGCTTCGGCCAACGCGGTATAGCCCGAGACCCCCACCGCGACCTCGCCATTGGAAATCGCCCCCACCACGGCAGGCGGGCCGGGCTTGAAGCGCGGCTGATTGGCGATCAGTGCCTTGGTGAGCGCCACCGCCTCGTCCACGCCGATGTCCACGGCCAGAATATCCAGGGGCGGCGGCGTGTTGTTGGCCATCGCGAAACGCCCCTTCCATTTGGGTTCGGTCAATTCGCGCAGATCCTTGGGCACCTCTTCGGGCTTGACCAGGTTCTTGTTGTAGACCATCACGTACTGCACATCCCATTGCCGCAACAGGCGGTTCTGGTAAGAAGGCAGCACACCATCGACCGAAGCGTTCTTGATCTTGGGGAACATCTCGCCAAAATCGGCCACCCAATCCACCTTGGCGTCCAGCCCGTTCTTGGCGAACCAGTTCTCATAGGTGTTGTAGCCATAACCGCCAATGGCGCTGGGCACCGGCAGACCGGCGGTGGCCTGCTGGTGCACGCGCGGCGCCGACACGGTCGAGGTCAAGGGCGTCCACTCCCAATCCAGATCCAGATCAAAGCGCTTCTGGAATGCCTCCATGATGCGGCGTTGGGCCTGCTCCGACTTGGGCGAGCTGACCATGATCATGAACGTGCCCTTGCCCGCCTCTTCGCGTGCCTTGTCCACGATGGCCGCGTTATCGGCCGCCACAGCCGGCATGGCCAGCGTTGCCGCGGCAAAGCCGGCCGCCGCCATGGTGGCGGCCAGCCATCCGGCCCGTGCCTGCACGGGCGCCCTGAATGCTTGCTTATTCATCTGTTGTCTCCCTATGGTTTTTTATCGGGCACCGGGCCGCGCGCGTTGCGGGTCCGATGCCTACTCTAGGAACAGCCGACGTGCCGGACAAACGATTTCTCCGCCCGGCACGCATGAGCCCTGCTCAGCCATTGCGCTCATCCACCCTGGCCATGTAGATCTGCATCGGCATCACCACCGCCGCAAGCAGCACGATGAGCACGACGGACAGCGCCGCCGCGCCGGGTACGTCGGGATAGCCCCACAACAACCAGAGCGCCGAACTCAGCATCACCGTTTTCGTGGTCAGGAAAATCAGGGGAATGCCGACATCCCGCATCCCGTGGGCAAACACCAGCAACCAGCCATTGAAGATCTGCGTACGCAGGATGGGGGCCAGAACGCTCCACATGATGCGGAACCGGCCGACCCCGCTGAGCACTGCCGCCCGCTCGATATCGGGATGCACCTGGATCAAGGCGGCCGACAGCACCCGGGTGCCGAACACCAGGTTGACCACCACCTGCGCCAGCAGGATCGCCGCGATCGTGCCGTAGATGGGTGTACGCACATACAGCAGCAGCACGGCCAGGCCCAGCACGATGTTGGGAATCGCGATCGGCAGGAACGACAGCACATCCAGCCAGCGACACCAGCGGTTGATGGGTCGCACGGACACGTAGGCCACCAGAAAGCTCACCACGATGGCCAGTGTCGAGCCGACCAGCACCACGATGGCAGTGTTAGAGAGACTGCGCACAAACATCGAGGAGGCGAACAGGTTGCGATAGTTGTCCAAAGACACGTTGGCAAGCGCCTCGGCCGAAGGCAGGGTATAGAACGGCAGCAGGCTGGCCCACAGCATGATCAGCACCGGCATGAATGCCAGCGCAAAGAAGGTCAGCGCATAGCCATAGGTCAGATAGCGGCGCCACCCCAGGGCCTTGGCGACGAGGCGGAAATTCTTTCCGCCGATGATGGAGAACTTCTCCGACTCCCGCGTCAACCGCTGATACAGCAGCACCAGGAACAGCGCCACCACGACCAGCACGATGCCGAAGGCCGCGGCCAGGTTGTAGTCGGGGGCACCCAGCTCTGCCGTACTGAGCAGATAGATGCGTGTGCTGAGGACCTGGATCCCGCCGGTCAGCCCGATCGACAACGGGATCTCGAACACCTGGATCATGATCATGACGGTGTAGATGAACACCGACA
>JAEWJD010000343.1 GCA_023386765.1 Pseudomonadota bacterium
GTTTCCTGGCAATTGCCGATCATCCTGGCCGGGAATTGTCTCGCGATATCCTCATGAAGGCCTTGCCGGGATCCAGCCTGCGCACCCTCAATGTGGCGATCAGCCGGCTGCGCAAGAAGGTCAGCGATGCGGGGATGGAGTTGCCGCTGCATACCGTGCATGGGATGGGCTATGTCTTTCTTGGCCATCTGCATGTGCAGCCTTCCTGAGCGGGGCAGGGCGGTGGCGAGGCATGCGCCAACGCTGGATAAACCCTGAGAATGTAAGAGAAACGCTGGAATTATCAGAAAAAATCAGGGTTTCCCCTTGAAAATAAGCTACATTACGTGAGTTCGCGTCCCCTCTTTTATGAGAAATAAGAACCGTCTGCCTGACGGAACGAGGGTGGCGTGCTTTCACTCCGTGAGGGATTCATGCGCTTTTCTCCTCAACGTGTTTCGGGTCTGGGCATCGCCGTAACGCTTGGTTTGCTGTTGGCTGCTTGCGGTAAAGAACCGCCAATGAACCCGGGCATGCCCCAGGTCGCCGTCATCACCGTTCAGCCTCAAAAGGCCTCCATCATCTCCGAACTGCCCGGCCGGGTGGATGCTGTGCGCGATGCGCAGATCCGCGCTCGCGTGACGGGCATCGTGCAGAAGATCCAGTTCCAGCAGGGCGGGGACGTCAAGGAGAACCAGGTTCTCTTCAAGATCGATCCGGCGCCTTACAAGGCGACCTACGATCAGGCCAGCGCCCAGCTCAAGCAGGCGCAGGCGGACCTGTTCAGCGCCAAGCTGCTGGCCGAGCGCTACGCTCCCCTGGTCAAGGCCAACGCGGTGAGCAAGCAGGAATATGACAACGCGCTGGCGGGCTATCGCCAGGCCGACGCGGCAGTGACTGCCGCCCGGGCGGCGCAGACGGCAGCGCAGATCAATCTCGGCTATACCGAGGTGACCTCGCCGATCACTGGCCGTATCGGCCGGCCCCTGGTGACCGAGGGAGCGTTGGTCGAAGCCTCCAGCGCCACCCAGATGGCCACGGTGCAGCAGCTCGATCCGGTCTATGTCGACTTCACGCAGTCCACGGCCGATCTGGCACGCCTGCGTCAGGCCTTCGAGTCGGGGCAGTTGCAGAAGGTCGGGCCGGATACCGCACGGGTCTCCATCATGCTGGAAGACGGCACGCGCTATCCGCAGGCCGGCAAGCTGCTGTTCACGGGCATCACCGTGGACCCCAGCACCGGTAACGTGATTCTGCGCGCCGAAGTGCCCAACCCGAGCGAAGTGCTGTTGCCGGGAATGTATGTCCGGGTACGTCTGGACGAGGGCGCCGATGACCAGGCGCTGATGGTGCCGCAGCAGGCGCTGCAGCGCACGGCCGATGGGCTGCAGAGCCTGATGGTCGTCAAGGAAGGCAAGGTGCAGCAGGTGCCGGTCCTGACCGCGCCGTCCGCCCTGGAAAACCAATGGATCGTCACCAAGGGCCTGGCGGCCGGTGATGTCGTGGTGGTTGAAGGCTTCCAGAAGATCCGCCCCGGCGCGCCGGTGGAAACCTCGCCCTGGGATCCGAATGCCAAGCCGGGCGCCAAGCCTGCCCAAGGGCAGGCGCCGGCCAAGGCGGAGTCCAAGTCCTGAGCGGCACGCGGCGAAAGCCGCGTTCCTCGTTCGTGAGCATCGCTTTCAGAGTCAGCCCACATGCCGCAATTTTTTATTGATCGCCCCATTTTTGCTTGGGTGGTTGCGCTATTCATCCTGCTGGCGGGCATATTGGCCATCCCCAATATGCCGGTTTCGCAGTATCCGGACGTCGCGCCGCCGGCCATCTCCATCAGCGCTACCTATCCGGGCGCATCGGCCAAGGAAGTGGCCGAGACGGTGACCAGTATCATCGAGGACGAACTCAACGGGGCCAAGGGCCTGCTGTATTACGAGTCCGTCAGTGACTCGAACGGGCAGGCCGAAATCACGGCGACCTTCCGCCCGGGTACCGATCCCGATATGGCGCAGGTGGACGTGCAGAACCGCATTTCCAACGTCACGGCGCAACTGCCGGCCGCGGTCATGCAGCAAGGCCTGCAGTACGAGCAGACCAGTGCCGGTTTTCTGCTGTTCGTGACCCTGTCCTCGACCGATGGTTCGCTGGATCAGGCTGCCCTGGCCGATTACATCACCCGCAACGTCAAGAACCCCATTTCGCGCGTACCCGGGGTGGGCAAGTTCCAGCTGTTCGCTGCGCCACGTGCCATGCGTATCTGGGTCGACCCGCAGAAGCTGGTCGGCTTCGACCTGAGCATGGCGCAGGTCAACCAGGCGATTTCCTCGCAGAACGTGCTGGTGTCGGCCGGCTCGATCGGCGCGCCGCCCAACCCGGCGGCCGTGCGCGTGACGGCGACCGTGACGGCCAATGGTCAGCTCAGCACGGTCGAGGATTTCGGCAAGATCGTGTTGCGCGCCAATACCGATGGCTCGCGTGTGCTGCTGCGTGACGTGGCCCGGATCGAGGTTGGTTCGGATAACTACCAATTCGGCGCGCGCCTGAACGGCAAGCCCACGGCGGCGTTCGCCATCGTGCTGTCGCCGGACGCCAACGCATTGCAGACGGCCGAAGGCATCCGCAAGGAAATGGCCACGCTGTCGCAGTATTTCCCGGACAACATCAAATACGAAATCCCGTACGACACCGCTCCCTATGTGAAGGTGTCCATCGAGAAGGTGATCCATACCCTGGTCGAGGCCATGGTGCTGGTGTTCCTGGTGATGTTCCTGTTCCTGCAGAACGTACGCTATACCCTCATTCCCGCCCTGGTGGTGCCGGTGGCGATGATGGGGGCGTTCGCGGTGATGCTGGCCCTGGGCCTGTCGATCAACGTGTTGACCATGTTCGCCATGGTGCTGGCCATCGGGATCCTGGTGGACGACGCCATCGTGGTGGTGGAAAACGTCGAGCGGATCATGGCGTCCGAAGGCCTGCCGCCCAAGGAGGCAACCTCCAAGGCCATGCCGCAGATCACGGGCGCCATCGTGGGTATCACGCTGGTGCTGGTGACGGTGTTCCTGCCGCTGGCCTTCATGAGCGGTTCGGTCGGCGTGATCTATCGCCAGTTCGCCGTGGCCATGGCCGTGTCCATCTTTTTCTCGGCCTTCCTGGCCTTGAGCTTCACGCCGGCGCTGGGCGCCACGCTGCTCAAGCCGATTCCGGGTGGCCACGTCAATGAGAAGAAGGGCTTCTTCGGCTGGTTCAACCGCAAGTTCGACGCCACCACCCACGGTTACCAGAACTGGATCTCGCGCGTGCTGCACAAGGGCGGGCGCATGATGTTCGTGTTCCTGCTGTTGGTGGTCGGTCTGGCGTGGCTGTATCTGCGCCTGCCGTCGGCCTTCCTGCCCGAGGAAGACCAGGGCTATGTGATCAGCAACATCGAACTGCCTGCCGGCGCATCGGCCAACCGCACGATCGAGGTGGTCGAGCAGGTCGAGGAGTATTTCGCCAAGCAGCCGGCCACCGAGAACATCGTGGCCGTGCAGGGTTTCAGCTTCAACGGCAATGGCCTGAACGCCGCGCTGGTGTTCACCACGCTCAAGGACTTCGCGCAGCGTACCGCGCCGCAGGATTCCGCGCCCGCGATCGCCGGTGCCGCGTTCCAGCATTTGTTCATGGGCATCAAGGACGCGGTGGTGTTCACCGTCGTGCCGCCGGCCATTTCCTCGCTGGGCAACGCTTCCGGCTTTGACTTCCGCCTGCAGGACCGCGGAGGCGCAGGCAGCGAAGCGCTGGCCGCCGCGACCGGCCAGTTGATGGGCATGGCGATGCAAAGCCCGGTGCTGTCGCAAGTGCGTATCACGGGTCTTGGCCCGGGCGCGCAGCTGTCGTTGACCATCGATCGCGAGAAGGCGGCGGCCCTGGGGGTGGACTTCACCGAGGCGGCATCGCTGATTTCGACGGCGGTCGGTTCTGCCTACCTGAGCAAGTTCCCCAACATGGGGCGCATGCAGAACATCTGGGTGCAGGCCGATGCGCCGTACCGCATGCACGTCGAAGACGTGTTGCGCCTGAACGCGCGCAACAACCAGGGTGGCATGGTGCCGCTGTCTTCCTTCGTGACGGCGCGCTGGTCACAGGGCCCGACCCAGGTGGTGCGCTACAACAGCTATGAGGCCGTGCGCATCAGCGGTGACGCGGCGGCGGGTTACTCCAGCGGCGAAGCCATGACCGAGATGGAGAACCTGGTGGCCAAGCTGCCGCCGGGCTTCGGCTACGAGTGGAATGGCCTGTCCTACCAGGAGCGTCTGGCCGGCAACCAGGCCGTCATCCTGATGGCGCTGGCGCTGCTGGTGGTCTTCATGGTGCTGGCGGCCCTGTACGAAAGCTGGGCGATCCCCTTGTCGGTGATGCTGGTGGTGCCGCTGGGCATGCTGGGTGCGGTTGGATTGGTGACCGTGCTGGGGCTGCAGAACGACGTGTACTTCCAGGTCGGCATGGTGACCGTGATCGGTCTGGCGGCCAAGAACGCGATTCTGATCATCGAGTTCGCGAAGGATCAGTACGCCCGGGGCAACGGCCTGTATGAGTCGGCGGTCGAGGCGGCGCGCCTGCGTTTCCGTCCGATCCTGATGACCTCTCTGGCCTTCATCCTGGGCGTGGTGCCGCTGGCGATTGCCACCGGGGCCAGCGCAGCCAGCCAACGGGCCGTAGGCACCGGGGTGCTGGGCGGGATGCTGGCGGCTACGCCGTTTGCCGTGATCTTCGTGCCGACCTTCTTTGTCGTGGTCATGAGTCTGTTCAAGACCCGTCCGCGTCTGCTGGGTGCGGAACTGCGCGCCTTCCAGGCGGAGCAGGCTGCCAAGCAGGCCGAAGAGGGCAAGGCCGCTGAACAGAAACCGTCCAATGGTCCGCAGGGCCAGAGCGGTCAGGAGAACAAGGAATGATGGCCCTGATGCATAAACGCGGCGCTGTCCTGGCGCTGCTGGCCGCCGGTCTGAGCGGCTGCTCGCTGGCGCCGGACTACCATCGCCCGCAGGCGCCCGTGACGGCCGACTGGCCGGATGTGCCCAAGGTGCAATATGGCGCCTATGCCAAGCCGACCGAGCTCGGTGCGCAGCCGGCCGCCGACGTTGCGCCGGCGGCCGCCGCGCCTGCCGGCGATATCGGCTGGCGTGAGTTTTTCCGTGACCCGCGATTGCAGGCGCTGATCGGTATCGCGCTGGAAAACAGCCGCGACCTGCGCGTGGCGGTGCAGCGCGTCGAAGAGGCGCGCGCCCAGTACGGCGTGCAGCGTGGTGCGCAGTGGCCTTCGATCGGGGCCGGCTTGCAGGGGCAGCGCCAGCATCTCCCGCCCGACATGCGCCAGGGCGGTCAGTCGATTTCCAGTCAGTACCAGGCCGGCATCGGCCTGACCACGTTCGAGATCGATCTGTTCGGACGGTTGCGTAATCTGTCACAGGCGGCCTATGAGCAGTACCTGTCGACCGAACAGGCGCAACGGTCGGTGCACATCACGCTGGTGGGGGCGGTGGCGCAAGCGTATTTCACGCTGCGCGCGGCAGACCTGCAACTGGACCTGACCCGGCAGACCTTGCAGGCACGCCAGGAATCGTACCGTCTGGTGCAGACCCGTTTTGATGGCGGCGTGGCCTCCGAGCTGGACCTGAACCAGGCCAAGACGCTGCTGGACTCGGCCTCGGCCGATCTGGCGCAACTGGCGCGCACGCGCGCCCAGGCCTACAACGCGCTGGTGCTGGTGCTGGGTGTGCCGGGCTTGCCGGACGACCTGCCCGCCGCCGCAGAGTTCGGTCGCGAACAGGTGCTGGCGAGCGTGCCGGCGGGCCTGCCCTCCGACCTGCTGGAGCGCCGTCCGGACATCCTCGCGGCCGAGAACCAGCTGCGCGGGGCCAAGGCCAATATCGGCGCGGCGCGTGCGGCGTTTTTCCCGACCATTTCGCTGACCGGCCTGCTGGGCGTGGCCAGCCCGTCGCTGGATCACCTGTTCCGCGGCGGCCAGGGGTACTGGAGCTTCTCGCCACAGATCACCACGCCGCTGTTTGCCGGCGGCAGCATCCGCGAAGGGCTCAATGTGGCCCGTGCCCGCGACAACATCGCGGTGGCGGAATACGAAAAGACGATTCAGCAGGCCTTTCGCGAAGTGGCCGATGCCTTGGCCGGCGAGGCGACCTACAGCGCCCAGCTCGAGGCGCAGCGTGGGCTGCAGAAATCGTCGGCGCGCACCCTGGAACTGTCGAACCTGCGCTATTCGGGCGGCGTCGACAGCTATCTGCAGGTGCAGACCGCCCAGGTGGATTTCTTCAACGCACAGATGGCGCTGGTGCAGACCGGCCTGGCTTCGCTGATCAATCGCGTCGAGTTGTACAAGGCGCTGGGCGGCGGCTGGCAGGAAAACACCGTCATGCCTGAGGCTCAACCTACGTCAACGCAAGCAGAATGATAGAACTCGGCGTCAATATCGATCATGTGGCGACGCTGCGCCAGCAGCGCCACACCGCCTACCCGGATCCGTTGCAGGCGGCGTTGCGCGCCGAGGATGCCGGTGCAGACCTGATCACCTTGCACCTGCGCGAAGACCGGCGTCATATCCAGGATGCGGATGTCTACGCCATCCGCCCGCAATTGCGTACCCGCATGAATCTGGAGTGCGCGGTGACACCGGAAATGCTGGAGATCGCCTGCGCGGTCAAGCCCAGCGACGTCTGCCTGGTGCCTGAAAAGCGTGCCGAACTGACCACCGAAGGCGGTCTGGACGTGGTGAGCCATTTCGATGCCGTGGCCGAGGCCGTGACGCTGCTGAAAGAGGCGGGCATCCGGGTGTCGCTGTTCATCGACCCCGAAGCGCGCCAGATCGAGGCGGCAGCCAAGGCCGGCGCACCGGTGGTCGAGTTGCATACCGGCACCTATGCCGAGGCTGACGGTGAGGCGGCCGCCGCCGAATTGGCGCGCATCCGACTGGCGGTTGACGAAGGCCTGCGCCATGGGCTGCGGGTCAATGCCGGCCATGGCCTGCATTACGGTAACGTGCAGCCGGTGGCAGCCATCGACGGCCTGGCTGAACTGAACATCGGCCATGCCATCGTGGCCCAGGCGGTGTTCGACGGTTGGGAAAAGGCTATTCGCGATATGAAGGCCTTGATGGTGCGCGCGCGCGCGGCTTGAACTGCTCTGCCGTCATCCAGGGCCGCCCCCAGGGGCGGCCTTTTCATTGCCCGGCGCTCGCGTATGATTCCGCTATTGCAGCGCCTGCTTCCCGAGATGTTCCTGCCATGGCTTTCTTTCCCGATACTCCCGGCGCCATCGCCGGCATCGGCATGGACCTGATCCGTGTCGATCGCATCGAACGCGCGCTGGCGCGTCATGGCGAGCGTTTTGCCGAAAAGGTCCTGGGCCCCCAGGAGCTGGATAAATTCCGTGCCCGCAGCGCGCGCGATCCGCAGCGCGGCGTGCGTTTCCTGGCCACCCGCTTTGCGGCCAAGGAAGCTTTCTCCAAGGCGATCGGGCTGGGCATGCGCCTGCCCATGACCTGGAAACGGGTGCAGGCACTCAATGCGCCGGGCGGGCGCCCCGTGCTGGTGCTCGATCCCGCCCTGGGGCACTGGTATGCCGAACGCTTCGGACAGGCCCATGTTTCCCTGACCGACGAGTGGGACATGGCTGCTGCCTATGTGATCGTCGAAACCCGTCGTGTGCCGGGCGACGCTACTTCCTGAGGATTCCTTGATGTCAAAGAGCAAGAAGCCACGCAAGTTGCCGCCCGGGCCTGTCATGGTCGATGTGGCCGGCACGCGCCTGAGCAAAGAAGAAAAGAAGCGCCTGCGCGATCCGCTGGTCGGCGGCGTGATCCTGTTCGCGCGTAATTTCGAGAGCCGCGAGCAACTGACGGCACTGACGCGCAAGATCCATGCCGCCCGCGGCGAGCCGCTATTGATCGCGGTAGACCACGAGGGCGGGCGCGTGCAGCGTTTTCGCGAGGATGGCTTCACGGCTCTGCCGGCGATGGCCAGCCTGGGCCAGTCCTGGGATCGCGACCCCTTGCTGGCCATGCGCCAGGCGACGGCCGTCGGTTTCGTGCTGGCCGCCGAGCTGCGCGCCTGCGGTGTGGACATGAGTTTCACACCCGTGCTGGATCTGGATTACGGCGTAAGCGGCGTTATCGGCAACCGCGCTTTCCACCAGGACCCGCGTGTGGTCACCATGCTGGCGCGGGCGCTGGCGCAAGGCCTTGCGCTGGCAGGGATGACCGCTTGCGGCAAGCACTTTCCGGGGCATGGCTTCGTTGAGGCCGACTCGCATCACGAGATCCCGGTGGACCGGCGCAGCCTGACGGCCATTCTCAAGGACGATGCGGCACCCTACGAATGGCTGGGTGATCAGGTGTTGCCGGCCGTCATGCCGGCGCATGTGATCTATCCCAAGGTGGACCGTCATCCGGCCGGTTTTTCGCGCCGCTGGGTCACCGACATCCTGCGCGGGCGCCTGAACTACGATGGTGTGGTGTTTTCCGATGACCTCACCATGGAAGGGGCGTCGGTGGCCGGTGACATCCTGGCGCGTGCCGAGGCCGCGCTGGGCGCGGGCTGCGACATGGTGCTGGTCTGCAACCGGCCGGACCTGGCTGATGAGCTGCTGGGCCGCCTGCAGTTCGAGTTGCCGGCCGAGTCCGTGGCCCGTATCCGCCGCCTGATGCCCGCCTTCGCGGCCCCCGACTGGGACAGCCTGCAGGCCGATGTCCGTTACCAGCATGCCCGACGACTTCAATCTGAAATCCTTTCTGGCTGATCTGCCCCATCTTCCCGGCGTCTACCGGCATCTCGATGCCGACGCCGAGGTGATGTACGTAGGCAAGGCACGCGACCTCAAAAAGCGTGTGTCTTCCTACTTCCAGAAGAACCTGTCCAGTCCGCGCATTGCGCAGATGGTGAGCAAGGTGGTGCGCGTCGAAGTGACCGTCACGCGTTCCGAGGCCGAAGCCTTGATCCTGGAAAACAACCTGATCAAGAGCCTGCGGCCGCGCTACAACATCCTGTTTCGCGATGACAAGTCCTATCCCTATCTGCTGATCACCGGGCATGCGTGGCCGCGCATCGCCTACTACCGGGGGGCGACCAGCCGGCGCGGCCAGTATTTTGGCCCCTATCCCAACGCCTGGGCCGTGCGCGAAACGATCCAGATCCTGCAGAAGGTGTTTCGCCTGCGGACCTGTGAGGACACGGTGTTCGCCAACCGTTCACGGCCCTGTCTGCTGCACCAGATCGGCCGCTGTTCGGCGCCCTGTGTGCAGGCGATCGCGCCGCAGGACTACGCAAGCGACGTGCAGCGCGCGGTGCGCTTTCTGAATGGCGAGGCGCGCGAGGTCATGGACGAAATCGAGGCCCGCATGCTGCTGGCCTCCACGGACCTGCGCTTCGAAGAGGCGGCCGTGCTGCGTGACCAGATGGGGTCGCTGGCCAAGGTACTGCACCAGCAGACCATGGAGAATTTCAGCGGCGAAGATACCGATGTGATCGCCGTGGCCAGCGCCGGCGGCAAGGTGTGCGTGAACCTCGCCATGGTGCGCGGCGGACGCCATCTGGGCGACAAACCTTTCTTCCCCACGCATGCCGAAGGCGAGGCGGCTTCGCAGGTGCTGGAGGCTTTCGTGGCCCAGCACTATGTCGAGGGCGGGCTGCCGCCGGTGCTGGTGGTGTCGCATCCCTTGCCCGATGCCGAGCTGCTCAGCCTGCTGGCCGAGCAGGGCGGCGTGCGCAGCCGGTTGCTGACGCGCCCGCAGGGCGTGCGGCGCTCCTGGCTGGAGCAGGCCCAGAAAAACGCCGAACTGGCCCTGGCGCGCGCGTTGAGCGAGTCCGGGGCGCGTGCCGGGCGCACGCTGGCGCTGGCCCAGGCGCTGGATATGGACACCGACGAAGTCGCGCTGGATGCCCTGCGCATCGAATGCTTTGATATTAGCCATACCGCCGGTGAGGCGACTCAGGCATCTTGTGTGGTTTTCGAGCACCATGACATGCAGCCGTCGCTGTACCGGCGTTACAACATCGTAGGCATCACGCCCGGGGATGACTACGCCGCCATGCGGCAGGTGCTGACGCGCCGTTTCGGCAAAGTGGCCGATGGCGAGGCGCCGATGCCGGGGTTGGTGCTGATCGACGGCGGCAAGGGGCAGGTGGAGGTAGCGCGCCAGGTGTTCGCCGAGCTGGGGCTGGATATCGCCACTCTGGTAGGCGTGGCCAAGGGTGAGGGACGCAAGGTCGGCCTGGAGACGCTGGTCTTTGCCGACGGACGCCCTGCGGTGGCATTGGGCAAGGAGTCTGCCGCGCTCATGCTGATCGCCCAGGTACGCGACGAGGCCCACCGTTTTGCCATTACCGGCATGCGGGCCAAGCGCGCCAAGGCGCGCAATGTGTCGCGGCTTGAAGAGATTGAAGGCGTGGGTGCGAAGCGGCGCCAGCGTCTGTTGGCCCGCTTCGGCGGTTTGTCCGGTGTGACGTCGGCCAGTGTCCAGGATCTGGCGGCGGTGGACGGGATTTCCCTCGAACTGGCGCAGCGCATTTATGACGCCTTGCATGGATGACAGGCGATCTCGGGCTGGCTGAGGTAGCATTACAAACACTATGCCGTTAAACGTACCCATTTTCCTGACGTGGCTGCGCATCGCCATGATTCCGCTGGTGGTCGGGCTGTTCTATCTGCCTGATACCTGGCTGTCGGTAAGTGTGCGCGACACGTTGGCGGCCGTCGCCTTCATCGTGGCTGCACTGACTGACTGGTTCGATGGCTGGCTGGCACGCCGCTGGAACCAGACCTCGGCCTTTGGTGCCTTCCTGGACCCGGTGGCCGACAAACTGATGGTCTGCGCAGCGCTCATCGTGCTGCTGGATCTGAGCCGGGTGGATGCGTTTATTTCGCTCATCATCATCGGCCGTGAAATCACCATTTCCGCGCTGCGCGAATGGATGGCCAAGATCGGCGCCAGCGCCAGCGTGGCCGTGCACTGGCTGGGCAAGTTCAAGACGGCCGCCCAGATGGTGGCCATTCCTTGCCTGCTTTACGATCAAACCCTGTTCGGGCTGAGCACCCGGGTCTGGGGCAATGTGCTCATCGTGGTGGCGGCCGTGCTGACGGTCTGGTCCATGCTGTACTACC
>JAEWJD010000003.1 GCA_023386765.1 Pseudomonadota bacterium
CTGGCGCGCGGCGCCACCGGCCGCAACAAGATCATCAAATTCGAAGGCTGCTACCACGGCCACTCCGACAGCTTGCTCGTGAAAGCCGGCTCCGGGCTGCTGACCCTGGGCAACCCCAGCTCGGCAGGCGTGCCGCCCGAGTTCGTCGCCCACACTATCACCCTGGATTTCAACAACCTGCCGGCCGTGCAGTCCGCCTTCGCCGAACATGGCCAGGACATCGCCTGCGTCATCGTCGAACCGGTGGCCGGCAACATGAACCTGATCAAACCGGCGCAGGGTTTTCTCGAGGGCCTGCGCGAGCTGTGCACCGGGCACGGCAGCGTGCTGATCTTCGACGAAGTCATGACCGGTTTCCGGGTCGGCCCGCAAGGCGTGCAAGGCCTGACCGGCGTCCGTCCGGACCTGACCACGCTGGCCAAGGTGATCGGCGGCGGCATGCCGGTCGGCGCCTTTGGCGGCCGGGCCGACCTGATGCGTCACATCGCGCCGCTGGGCGGGGTCTATCAGGCCGGCACCCTGTCGGGCAACCCCGTGGCGGTGGCCGCCGGCCTGGCGACGTTGCGCCTGATCGGCCAGCCGGGCTTCTACGAAGACCTGTCGGCCCGCACCCAGCGCCTGGCGCTGGGCCTGGCCGAACGCGCCCGGGCAGCCGGCGTACCGTTCAGCGCCGACAGCATCGGCGGGATGTTCGGCATGTATTTCCACAACGAAGTGCCGACCTCCTTGGCCGAAGCCTCGAGCTGCGATACCGAGGCCTTCAAGCGCTTCTTCCACGCCATGCTGGCGCGCGGCGTGCACTTTGCGCCCTCGGCCTTCGAGGCCGGTTTCGTCTCGGCCACCCACGATGATGCCGTGCTGCAAGCCACGCTGGACAAGGCCGAAGAAGCCTTCCGTGAGATCAAGCAAACCGCCTGAACCTGCTTGCCAGAACCGCCCCCGGCCCCGCCGGGGGTTTTTTTTGCCTGGGCCCAATCCTATGGCTTAATATGTCTTTCTATTTCTAAATATTGCTTCTCTTTTGCCACTTCCTCCGTCCGCCCTTGGGCATGGGCGCAGGCCAGGAGAACCGATGGCTGCCGACACCACGCTAGACCTGAGACGCCCTGCCCGCACCGACACGCTGGTTGCCGCCTACACCCCGCATGACGGTGCCGCCCCTCCGGCATGGCCCGATCTGCTGGCCGCGCTGCAGGCCCAGGGCTGGGATGCCGGCGTACTGGATCAGGGCAGCGCGGTCAACTTCATCGAAGCCTGTCGGGAAAGTACCGAACCGGTGCTGGCAGCCATCGGCGAGGTGCATGACGGCAGCTTCGAGCTGGAAATCTCGCCCGACCGGATGTCGGTGCTATTGAGCCTGACGCCGCCACGCGGCGGCCAGGCGGTCAGCCTGACCCTGGTGCAGGCCGAGCTCCAGGCACTGGGCGTGGTGTATGGCCTGCGCGAAAGCGCCCTGGCCCAGGCCCTGGAGGCCGGGCGCGGCAGTGTCCTTATCGCCCAGGGCACCATCCCTACCGCCGGCACGCCCGCCCGCTTCATCAGCTTGCTGGAAGCACTCAGGACGCGCCAGCAGGAAGACGATGACAGCACCCCGGTCGACTACCGCGAACTCGGCAATCTGACCCTGGTCGCCCCGGGCACGCCGCTGATGCGCCGCATGCCGGCCGAGCAGGGCCAGCCTGGCCTGAACGTATTGGGCGAGGCGGTGCCGCCCGTCGTGGTGCCGGACACTCCCTTCGCGCGCAACCTCACCGGCGTGGAAACAGACTCCGAAGACCCGGACCTGCTGCGCGCCGCGAATGCCGGCTCGCCCATGGTGGTGCCGCAGGGGGTCCTGGTGAACTCGCTGGTCGAGGTCGACCGGGTCGACCTGGCCACCGGCAACATCCAGTTCGACGGTACCCTCAAGGTACGCGGCGATATCGCCGCTGGCATGCAGGTGCGCGTCAGCGGCGACGTCGTGGTGCTGGGCACCATCGAAGCCGCACGCGTGCAGGCCGGCGGCAACATCAACGTCAATGGCGGCATCATCGGCATGGCCGAACGTCGCCAGGCCGCCCGCCCCGGCGACGCCGAGGCCGGCCCGGCACGCAGTGCCCAGATCACGGCCGGCGGATCGGTCAAGGCCCGCTTCATCGAGAACGCCGTGGTGAATGCAGACAAGAGCGTAGCGGCCGAACGCGAGATCCGCCAAAGCCGCATCTATGCCGGCGAAGGCGTCACCGTGGGACTGCCCAACAGCCCGCTGGGCGTGATCACCGGCGGCGAAACGCATGCCGCGCGCGCGGTCAAGGCAGGCAGCATCGGCTCATTGGCGGCCGTGCCCACGCTGGTGGCCGTCGGCCTGCACCCGCATGCCGCGGCCCGGCGCGAAGCGCTGCAGCAGCGCCGGGCCGGACTCCAGGAAGAACAAGGCAAACTGGAGAAACTGATGCTGTTCCTGCGCCAGAACCCGGCGCGCGACACCAACGGCATGAGCGAGCGTGCTCGCGCCACCCTGACCCGCGTGGCCGGCGAACAGGCGCAGCTGGCCATCGACGAACAGCAGCTGAACGCCTTGCTGCACCCGCTCACGGATGCCACGGTGGTCGCCGCCAGGCGTCTGCACGGCGGCGTCACCCTGATGGTGGGCGGCAAGCGCCTGGAGATCCTGGAAGACATGGCCGGTGCCCGCGCCGAACTGGATATCGAGGCCGGCCAGGTCGTGTTGCGCTAGGCCGGCACCACGGCGGTGACCTCGATCTCGACCAGCGCACGGTCCTCGACCAGATCGGCCACCTCGAAGGCGGTCATCGGCGGGAAGTGCCGGCCGATCACTTCGCGGTAGTGCTTGCCGATTTCGGGATAGGCCGCCACGTACGCCTGCTTGTTTTTCACGTACCAATTCAGGCGCACGATGTGCTGGGGGCCCGCGCCACCCTCCTTCAGCACCGCGACCACGTTTTCCAGCGCCTGGCGTACCTGCAGCGCAAAGTCATCGGTCTCGAACTCCTGCTGGCCGTTCCAGCCGATCTGCCCGCCCACGAAGAGCAGGCGCGAGCCAACCGTCATTTCGGTCATCATGCCGTTGGAGTAACCCCTCGGCGCCAGCCAATCCGGCGGTTGCAGAATCTTCATAGCGATCTCATCCTTTTGTATCAATC
>JAEWJD010000392.1 GCA_023386765.1 Pseudomonadota bacterium
GGGCTGGCCCGTGCTTATACCCGCTTGCCCCAGACCGGCATGAGCGCCTGGCGGGGTAAGGAATGTGGCAGCCACAAAGCATAGTGGCCACACACGGGAATAGTGTATTTAATGCTTAGCAAGCGACTGTACTACGGATATGTTTCCCAGGTCAAGCTTGCTTGCGGGCAACGCAACCGGCTGCCCACGACAGGCAGCCGCAGGCCGCCAGCACGGTTGCCAGGGGCAGGACGCTATCGGTCTGCCAGATGCTGATGGTCAGGCCGGCCACGGCGCCGCAGGAAAACTGCAGCGTGCCCAGCAGTGCGGAGGCTGCGCCCAGGCGGTGGCCCTGTTCGGCCAGTGCCAGCGCGGCCGAGTTGGGGTTCACGAAACCCTGGCAGAACATGTAGCCGAGCAGGCAGACCATGAGCACGGTCAGGTCCATCATGCCGCTCAGGGCCAGTGCCAGGCCGCACAGGCCAACGATGGCCAGGGCGCGCTGGGCATTGCGCTGCAGGGTCGAGGGCGGCAGACGGCGCAGCAGGCGGGCGCTGATCTGCGAGCCGACGATCAATGCGGCGGCGTTGGCGCCGAACAACAGCCCGTAGTAATGGGCCGGCACGCCGTACAGCTCGATGAAAACACGCGGCGAGCCGATGATGTAGGTAAACATGCCGGCCTGGCCGAAGCCGCCGGACAGGCTGTGCGCCAGAAAGCGGCGATGGCGCAGCAGGGCGCCGTAGTTGCCGAAAATGGTGTTCCAGCGTAACGGTACGACGCGATCGGCCGAGAGGGATTCTTTCATGATGCCCAGTACGCTGATCAGCAATGCGACGGCTGCCAGCGCCATGAGCCAGAAGAGGCTGCGCCAGCCCATGAAGGCCAGCAGCTGGCCGCCGATCAGCGGCGCGAGGATCGGTGCCAGACCCATGATGAGCATCAGCAGCGATAGCGCGCGCGCCGCGTCCTGGGTGTCGTAGTGATCTCGGATCACGGCACGTGGAATGACGACGCCGGCCGCGCCGCCCAGCGCCTGGATCACACGCCAGACGCTCAGGGTTTGCACGTCGCTGGCCAGGGCGCATCCGAGCGAGGCCACGATGTACAACACCAGCCCGGCGATGACGGGCAGCTTCCGGCCATAGCGGTCGGCAATCGGTCCATAGACGATCTGCGCCAGGGCCAGGCCGACCAGATAGGCCGCCAGCGTACGTTCCACATCGCCGCGCGGCACGGCCAGATGATCTGCCATGGCCGGAAACGCCGGCAGATACATGTCGATGGAGAAAGGCCCCAATGCCGTCAACGCCCCCATCAGGATCAGCCAGCCGGGCGAATTGCGATCCAGGGTTTGGCGGGGGGAGCTGGGCGGTAAAGGTGGGGACATCAAGACAACACTAGGCAGCGCAGGCGCTGGGTGCGGAAGGAGTCCGAACCCCGCTGGCCCGCGGATGGATACAGCAAGAGCAGCCGTCCAAGAGTCCGACAAAACCGGGGGGCGGCCGAGCCGAAGACTTTAGCATGCACCAACAGGTGTGCAAATTCCGATAGTTTTCCGATAAAGTCCATGTGTCGTTCTATATCCAGTGGAGAGGGAATTGGTGAATCCTTTGCTGTCTGTTGTCGAACGTAAGATCGCTGCGCTGCCGGTGACGGTGCAACTACAGTTGCCCGGAGGAACCACGGTCGGGCCGGCAGATGCGAAAGTGCGCTTCGTGGCGCACGACAAGGGGGCCTTGGCCCACCTGGCCGAAGGAGCGGGCGGGGTGCTGGGGCAGGATTATGTCGAGGGCCGTATCGACATTCATGGCAATATGCGCGACGTCATGGCGGCGGCTGCCGCATTGTTGCCGGGCTCGCCGGTCGAGGCCGCGCGCGGCGGCTGGTTAACCGAACTGATACGCAAGGTGAGTTCGGTGTGGCGTCACTCGATGGAGCGCGATGCCAAGCAGATCGAGTTCCACTACGATCTGTCGGATGACTTCTATGCCCTGTGGCTGGATCCCCGAAGGGTCTATTCCTGCGCCTACTACCGCGAGCCGGGCATGACGCTGGCGCAGGCCCAGGAAGCCAAGCTGGACCTGATCTGCCGCAAGTTGCGCCTGCACGAGGGCGAGCGCTTCCTCGATGTGGGGGCGGGCTGGGGCGGGCTGCTGCTCTGGGCGGCCGAGAACTACGGTGTGGATGCCACCGGCATCACGCTCTCGCGCAACCAGCATGCCCACGTCAATCGCCTGATCGAGGCCAAGGGCCTGTCCGGGCGGGTGCGCATGGAGCTGCTGGACTACCGCAAGCTCGATGAAGGCCAGCCCTACGACAAGATCGCGTCGGTGGGCATGTTCGAACACGTCGGACGGGCGCAATTGCCGGCCTATTTTTCCAAGTTGCGCCGCCTCATCAAGCCGGGCGGGCTGATCCTCAATCATGGCATCACGGCCGCGGGGGTCTACAACTCGGAGCTGGGCAGCGGCATGGGTGAGTTCATCGAACGTTACATTTTCCCTGGCGGCGAGCTCACGCACATCAGCAGCGTGCTGGAGGCGGTCACGGCTGGAGGGCTGGAGTCCGATGACGTCGAGAACCTGCGGCCCCATTACGCCCGTACGCTGTGGGCCTGGAGCGACGAACTGGAAAAGCGGCTCGACGAAGCGGCCGCCATCCTGAGCGGCGAGCAGGGCGCGCGTTCGTTGCGGGCCTACCGGCTGTATCTGGCCGGCTGCGCCATGGCGTTCCAGTATGGCTGGATCGCCTTGCATCAAGTGTTGGTGAGCACGCAGTCAAGCGGCCGCGCCGACGAGCTGGACAACGCACCGGACCTGCAATATCCGTGGCGGCGTGATTACATGTACGGGCCTCCCAAGGCGTGATGCGGGCGGCGTCCGGCGCGAGCCGGACGCTTTCTCCTGCTGCCGGAGCAGGCTTTTGCCCGGTCAAAAAAACCAAAAAGTGCAACTATGCGTTACGTTTAAATGATGCGCTTTGTTGCGATCGCAGCCCAGGAGGATTTTCTTTTTTTCTTCTGCAGGCTAGGTAATTTCCCTAATAATTACCCTGGCATGATGAAACAGGATGTAAGCGATTTGGCTTGGTTTGATTTTTAAAGTCAGCTAACATGCGGTCTTCTTCATTGAGTTGCTGTCAATTTTCTGCCTCATTCGGGGTTTTCCCTGAATGCTGCTGTCATCTGGAAAACCTGCCCTGCAGGTAGTGTTTTCTGCTGTGAGTGTCGGTTTGTATTGGCGGTTCTGCCCGTCTTCCGCACAACCCTCTTAGCTCCACGGCATAGCCCGAAGCCTTTGCGCCCCCCTGGCTGTGTCCTTGAACCTATGGAGGCAAAAAGCCATGCGTTTCTTTCCCCTGAAAGCCCTGGTCGCCACGGCCGTCGTTGCTGCGTTTGCGGGTGCCGCCCACGCAGATCCTCAGTGTGAACTCAAGCGTCCCGTGAAATTCGGCGGCATGAACTGGGAGTCCAATCTGGTCCTGGTCGATGTCGAGCGTTTCATCGTGGAAAAGGGCTACGGTTGCAAAACCGACGTGTTGCCCACCGAAACCCTGCCTGCGCTTGCTGCGCTGGAGCGCGGGGACCTGGATGTCAATACCGAGATCTGGCTCAACAGCGTTGCCGAGCCTTGGGAGAAGGCCGAGAAAAGTGGCAAGGTCAAGCGAGTCGGTGACATCTACATGGGCGGCGAGGCCTGGTTCATCCCGCGTTACACCGCCGAACGTTATCCCGAACTCAAGAGCGCAGCCGATCTGCCCAAGTTCAAGGATAAATTCAAGGATCCCGAAGAGCCCGGCAAGGGGCGCTTCTACGGGTGTCCGGCCGGCTGGGGCTGCGAAGTCACCAGCACCAATCTGTTCCATGCGCTCAAGCTGGGCGACGACTTCACGCTGTATTCGCCCGGCACGGGCGCGGCGCAGAAGGCTGCGCTGACCTCGGCCTACAAGCGCAAGCAGGACGTGGTGTTCTATTACTGGTACCCCACGCCGTTGGTCGGCGCGATGGATCTCGTCAAGCTGGAGCTGCCGCCCTATGACGCAGAAAAGCACAAGTGCCTGACCGCGCCCAAGTGCGACAATCCCGAGCCCAGCGCTTACCCGGACAACCCGGTGTTCACGGCAGTCAACACCAAGTTCGCAGGCGAGGCGCCGCAACTGGCCGAGTTCCTGTCCAAGGTTTCGGTACCGAACGCGACCATGGACGCCACGCTGGCGCACATGGAGTCTTCGGGTGATGACGCCAGTGAAGTGGCCGAGTGGTTCCTGAAGAACCAGGCCGATGTGTGGAAGAAGTGGGTGCCGGCCGATGTCGCCACCCGAGTCGAGGCCGCGCTCTGATAGCGCCGGCCGGGGCCTCTCCCCGAGGCCCGGGGCGAAGGCACAGCGCCTTCGCCCGTCTATGCGGCTCCCGCCGTCTCTGGCGGGCCGCCGTTGCGGCGCTCCTGCCCGCCTTCAATCTCCCGGAAGAGGAGCCATCCGATGTTTCCTGAATTAATTCCTGCCAAGGCCGTGCGCGGAGCCATTGATGGTTTCGTGGACCACCTGGTCAGCAACTACGCCGATACGCTCGAAGCCATCGCCAGCCCCGTGCTCCACGCCCTCGTATGGTTGGAGCAACTGCTGCGTTCGTCGCCGTGGTGGTCCGTGGTGCTGGCCACGGTTGTCATCGCCTGGCTGGTAAGCCGTCGCGTGGTGCTCAGCCTGTGCATGGGCCTGCTGTTGTGCGTGATAGGTCTGCTGGGCCTATGGGATGCCGGCATGCAGACGCTGGCGCTGATGATCATGGCCGCCGGCCTGTCGGTGTTGATCGGCATTCCGCTTGGCATCCTGATGGCACGCGTGAACTGGTTGCGCTCCATCATGCTGCCGGTGCTGGATGTCATGCAGACCATGCCCAGCTTTGTCTATCTGATCCCGGTCGTGATGTTGTTCGGCCTGGGCAAGATTCCGGCCTTGATCGCCACGGTGATCTACGCCGTGCCGCCCCTGATTCGCCTGACGGATCTCGGCATCCGGCTGGTGGACGCGGAAGTGCTGGAAGCGGCGCGCGCCTTTGGTGCCAACTCGCGTCAGCAGCTCTTCGGCGTGCAGCTGCCGCTTGCCATGCCCAACATCATGGCCGGCGTGAACCAGACCACGATGATGGCCTTGTCCATGGTGGTGATCGCCTCCATGATCGGTGCCCGCGGGCTGGGTTATGAGGTGTTGCTGGGTATCAACCGTCTGGAAGTCGGGCGAGGCCTGTTGGCCGGCCTGGGCATCGTGGTGCTGGCGATCCTGTTTGATCGCATCACCCAATCGTATGGGCAGCGGGTACGTGTCGGAGGCCAGCAATGAGCAAGATCGAAGTCAAGAACATCTACAAAATCTTCGGGCCGCATCCCCAGAAGTACCTGAAGCTGGCCCAGGAAGGCATGAGCAAGGAAGCGCTGCTGGCCAAGACCGGGCATACGCTGGGTCTGCGCGATATCAGCCTGTCCATCGAGGAAGGCAGTATCTACGTCATCATGGGCCTGTCTGGCTCGGGCAAGTCCACCCTGATCCGCCACTTCAACCGCCTGATCGAGCCCAGCGCGGGCCAGATCCTGGTTGATGGTGTGGACGTGGTGAGCCTGAACAAACGTGACCTGGAAACCTTCCGCCAGAAGACCATGAGCATGGTGTTCCAGCGCTTCGGGTTGTTTCCGCATCGCACGGTGCTGGATAACGCCGGTTATGGGCTGGCCGTGCAGGGCGTGGCGCGCGCCGCGCGTGACGAGCGCGCCCGCCACTGGCTGGGGCAGGTGGGCCTGAGCGGTTTCGAAGCCCAGTATCCGCATCAGCTTTCGGGTGGGATGCAGCAGCGCGTTGGGCTGGCTCGCGCGTTGGCCACCGACGCCGAGATTCTGCTGATGGACGAAGCCTTTTCTGCGCTGGATCCGCTGATCCGGCGTGAAATGCAGGATCATCTGCTGCAATTGCAGGCCAAGCTCAACAAGACCATCGTGTTCATCACGCATGATCTGGATGAGGCCTTGCGTCTGGGCAACCGTATCGCCATCCTCAAGGACGGCGAACTGGTTCAGGAAGGCACGCCCGAGGACATCCTCTTGAGTCCGGCCAATGACTATGTGCAGGCCTTCCTGCAGGACGTCAACCGCACCAAGGTGCTTAATGCCTCGCATGCGCTCAATCCGGCGCGCCTGACGCTGACGATGCGGACGCGGCCAGCCCATGCGCTGGAGCGCATGCAGGCGCTGGACTATGAGTACGCGCCAGTGCTCGATGGCAAGCGCCTGGCCGGCGTGTTGATGGCCGAGGCAGCGCAGCGCGCGCAGAATGAAGGCGCGCGCGATGTATCGCATTTCGTGGCCGACCTGGCCTCGGTGCCGGCGACGGCCGGCCTGGATGAAGTGCTGCCGTGCCTGGTGCACAGCGACCAGCCGGTTGCCGTGACCGGCGTCGATGACGAGTTCCTCGGCATGCTGTCGCGCAAGAAAGTCGTTGAACTGGTTGCGCCGGTGCTGGCCGAGAACCACGGCGGCAACGCCGGCGCGGACACGGAGCCGGGCGAGCGTCCGGCGGCCTGAGAGAGGCTGGGCGCACTGCGCGCCTGGCGATATCATGTGACCCCCTGCCCCAGGCAGGGGGTTTTTCATTGCATGGCCTGTTCCAGGCCACGCACCGTACCTTTTACTGACACACCACCACGGATTCGAGATGCCGCTTTTGAACGTTCACATCATGCAAGGCCATGCGCCCGCCGCCAAAACCGCGCTGCTCAAAGCGCTCAGCGATGCGGTGGTGCAGAGCATCGGGGCGCCGCTGACCAGCGTGCGGGCCATCCTGCAGGAGTATGCCGCGGCCGATGTGATCGTGGCCGGCGAGGTGGGGGCGCCGATGGCGCTGGTCAATGTGGATCTGATCGCCGGGCGTAGCGTCGAACTCAAGGCCGCGCTCATCCTGGCCCTGAACCAGGCGGTCAGCGCCAGCCTGGGCATGGATGGCAAGGATGTGCGCGTGGTACTGCGCGATATCCCCAAAACCGATATGGGGGTCGCCAACGGCCTGAGCGCACTGGCTGCAGGCCGCTGAGCCTGCGGGCTCAGTCCAGGTGAACGCCGGCAGCCTCGATCACGCCGCCCCAACGCTGGATTTCGGCGTTGATGTAATCGGCATATTCCTGCGGCGATGAGCCCAGCGGCTGGGCGGCTTGCAGCCGCAGCTGTTCCTGCAGCTGCGGGGCCCGCAAGGCCTGGCGGATTTCCTGGTTCAGCCGGTCGACGATCTGCGGCGGCGTGCCGGCCGGCACGACCACGCCTTGCCAGGCACCCATTTCAAAACCCGGGATGAGGGTTTCATCGACGGTCGGCACATCGGGCAGGGCTTCCAGGCGCTGCGGGCTGGTGACGGCCAGGGCACGCAGTTTGCCGTCGCGGATGAATCCCAGCGAGTCATTGACCGTATTGGCCATGACCTGCACCTGGCCACCGACCAAGTCCGTCATCGCCGGGGCGCTGCCACGGTAGGGAACGTGGACTGCGTCGATGTCCATCGTGCCCAGCAGCAGTGCTGCGCCCAGGTGCGTGACATTGCCCGCGCCGGCCGAACCGTAGGAGAGCTTGCCCGCCTGTTTGCGCGCGTAGTCGACGAAACTGCGGGCGTCCTTGGCCGGCACCGAGGGGTGGGCCAGCAACACCAGCGGGATCACGGCGGTTGAAGACACCGGCGTGAAATCCTTGACCGGGTCAAAGGCCAGCGAACGGTAGAGGTTGGGATTGAGCGCGATGGACGAGGTGTTGTAGAGCAGGGTGTAGCCATCCGGCTTGGCCTGGGCCACGTGCAGCATGCCGATATTGGCGTTGGCGCCGCCCCGGTTCTCCACGATCACGGGCTGTCCCATCTGGTCGCTGAGCTGCTTGGACAGGACGCGGGCGACCAGGTCAGTGGGGCCACCGGCAGGAAAGGGCACCACCATGGTGATCGGCCGCGTGGGCCAGTCCTGAGCCTGGGCGGCGTTGGCGGCAAGCGAGGTGGCCACGCCGAGAAAAAGGGCGCTTAGGGTTATCTTCATTGTTTTGTCTCCTGGGTTGGTGGATCCGGCGCGCCTGCGAGAGGGCGGCCGGCGAAGCGGCCGGGCGGGCCTTAGTCGGGCCGTCCGGCCAGCAGGCGGGTGGCGGTGTAGTGCATCACGGCCTCATTGCGCTGGTTGCGGACATCGATGGCCGAGACGACCACGGCGCGGTTGCCGCGCGACGTGGGGCGCAGCCCGGTGATTTCGATATCGGCCCAGATGGTGTCGCCAGCCACGACCGGAGCCAGCATTTTCTTGTGCACTTCCAGCAGCGCCAGACCGGTGCCTTGCACCATGCCTTGCATGATCAATCCCTCGATCAGGCCATAAGTGAGGGCGCCGGGGGCGGGGCGGCCCCGGATGGCCCCCTGGCTGAAGGTGGTGTCGATGAAAATGGTTTCCAGCATGCCCGTCACGCTGATGAAGTTGACGATGTCGGTTTCGGTGACGCTGCGACGGAAGGTGCGAAAGCGCTGGCCGACCTCAATGTCCTGCCAGTAATAGCCCTCGCCGAGTTGCTGGATGGCGGATTGCGGGGAGTCAATGGTCATGGGAGATTCCAGGGGCGGTTGAAAAATCGGAGGGGGCCTGCCGTGCGGCGCCACTGTCGAGCAGGTGCGCAATGGCGGCTTCGTCCAGGCCGGCCTGCAGCAAGACTTCGCGGGTGTGCTGGCCCAGGGCTGGCGGCATGACGGCCGGTACATCGGAGCGCTGCAGGCGTACCGGATTGCGCGGGCTGCGATAGTGGTGGCCCGCCGGGCTTTCCAGCGTCTGAAAGAAGTCCACGCTTTGCAGGTGGGGGTCCTGCTCCAGGTCTTCGAGCCGGTTGACCGGCGCGGCCGGGATCTGCACCCGCTCGCACAGCGCCAGCCAGTGGGCCGAGTCATGCTGCCGGACAATCTGGCCCGTCAGTTCATAGAGCGTTTCGATGTGGCGGGTGCGCGCAGTGATATCCCGGAAGCGGGCATCCTCGGCCAGCTCGGGGTGGCCGCTGGCGAGGAAGAAGTCCCGCCAGTGCGCGTCCGTATAAGGCATCAGGCAAAGGTGGCCGTCGGCGGTCTGGTAGGGCTTGCGCCAGGGTGTGGTGGCTCTGGGGTAGCCGATGGTGGCGGGCTGGTCGGCCAGGTGCCGGCCATAGTAGTGCTCGATCAGGAGGAAGGAGGCCATGCTTTCGAACATGGGAACTTCCAGTTGCTGGCCCAGGCCGGTACGTTCGCGTTGCAGCAAAGCGGCCAGGATGGCATGGGCGGCAACCAGGCCGCTGGTCTTGTCGGCGGCAACCGTGGGCAGGTAGCGCGGCACGCCGCCCTGGCGATCCATCAGGTCGGCAAACCCCGACAGGCCTTGAATGATGTCGTCGTAGGCCGGGCGGCCGGCATACGCGCCGCCTTCGCCAAATCCATACAAGCCGGCATAGACCAGACGCGGATGCTGGGCGCAGAGGCGCTGCGGTCCCAGCCCGAGCGCCTCCATCTTGGCCGGACGCATGCTGTGCATGAGCACGTCGGCCTGGCCTAGCAGTGTCAGCAGCGCTTCGCGCGCGGCAGGCTGCTTCAGGTCCAGGACGAGACTGCGCTTGTTGCGGTTCAGGCCCAGAAACATCGCCGCCAGCCCGGTTTCCTGGGCGGGGCCGGTGCGCCGGGTGGAGTCGCCCGCGGGCGCTTCGATCTTGATCACGTCGGCCCCGTAGTCGGCCAGGATCTGCGAGGCGTAGGGGCCGAAGACCACGGAAGTCAGATCCAGCACGCGGATGCCTGCGAGCGCGCCGATCGCGGGGGTGGGGGGAGTCGTGGAGGTCGTCATGTGCCGGATCGTATCGGCGCAAGATATACTCGTCTAATATAGTGTTGATATTGAGTGATTCATATTTGTTATGTCTATCGGCTTACGGCAGTTGCGGCAATTTCTCGCCATCGCCGAACTGGGCAGCTATCGGCGCGCCGCGGATGCGCTGCACATTGCCCAGCCGGCTCTCTCGGTTTCGATCCAGAAGCTGGAGCACGCCGTCGGGGTGCAACTGCTTGAGCGCGGCGCGCGCGGCGTCACCTTGACGCCTGCGGGCCAGGCGTTGATGGACGATGCCCGGCGCGCGCTGTTCCATGCCGAGCAGGCCCGTCAGGCAGCCCGCCGTGTTGCGCTGGGCGAGTGGGGCCAGTTGCGGCTGGGCTTCGTGGGCTCGGCTACCTACATGCTGTTGCCGCGTTGCCTGCCGGCCTTTCGTCGTGCCTATCCCGGCGTGCGCCTGGATCTGCGCGAAGGCAGCACTACCGGGCTGGTGGCCCTGTTGCGCAGCAACGACCTGGATGCCTGCCTGGTGCGTGGCCCGCTGGCCGAGGATCCGGATCTGGATACCTGGCAGGTCGAGCATGACGATCTCATCCTGGCCGTGCCTGCCGGCCATGCGCTGGCTGACCGCGGCGAGCAGCCGCTGGCCGCCGCCCGCAGCGAAAGTTTCGTGATGTATTCGCCCGCCAAGGTGCCGGGGCTGCACGATGTGGCTACGGCGCTATGCCGGCGAGCCGGGTTTGCGCCGCGCGTGAGCCAGGAGGCCATCCAGGTGCAGACCCTGGTCAGTTTGGTCGCCAGCGGCATGGGCGTGGCCCTGGTGCCGGGGGTGGCACGCGCCTATGCCACGCCGCATGTGGCCTTCGTGCCGTTGGCCGATGTCGAGGCACGCGGCGCCTTGTCGCTGTCGCTGGTCACCCAGCGCGAAACCACCTGCGCCAGCGCCCTGCGGTTGCGCGACAATCTGCTCGCCAACCTGGCGGTCTGAGCCGGTTCAGGCCGGTTGCAGCCTGCCGAGCACATAGTCCAGCGCGGTACGGGAGTCGGCCAGGGCATCGGCGCCGATGCGTGCCTGCCAGAAGGTTTCGCTGCCGGCGGCGCGGCGCCAGGCCTGCAAGCGCCGGCTGTAGCGTTGCAGGGCGAACTCCTGGGTGATGCCGATGGCACCATGCACGGCATGCGCGCGGGTGGTTACCTGCCAGGCGGCCTGGCTGCTGCGGGCCTTGCCCAGCGCCGCGAGCATCGGGGCCGGCGCCCAGTGCGTACTGCTGAAGGCCAGCTCACTGGCCATGCGGGCCGCCCAGGTCTGTTCGGCCATGATACTGATGCTTTGTTGCACGGCCTGGAAGCGACCGATGGGCTTGCCGAATTGTCGCCGGGTATTGGCGTAGTCGAGCGTCAGCGCCAGCACCTGCTCGAGTGCGCCGGCGATCAGGCCGGTATAGCCGAGCGCGGCCAGGCAGGCGAGGTCCGGCGCCGTTGCCGCGCCGGGAAACCGTCGCGCCGCGGATAGGGGCCAGCACAGGCTGGCGTCCAGGCTGCCATGGACGCTGTCGTGTCGCTCGCGTGCCTCGTTCACGGCCAGCAGACAGGCCTGGCCATCCAGCCAACCCAGGATATGGGCGCTGCTGCGGGCCCAGGACAAGTCAGCACCGTGAATGCCCTCGTCATCGCGCCGCAAGCCATGAGGGGCGAGCGCGATCGGTCCGTCAGGCAAGGGCTGGTCCTGGTGGTGCAGCCAGGCCCGCGCCAGCAAGGTATCGGCCAGCGGGAAAGGAAAGAGATGCCGGCCGGCCTCGTGGAGCAGCGGCAGGACCTGAGCCAGGCTCAGCCCTGAGCCGCCGGCGTCTTCGGGCAACAGGGCGTCGGCGAAACCGGCATCCTCGCAAGCCTGCCAGGCTGCCAGCGGGGGCGGTCCGTCTTCGGCCTGTTGCAACAGGTCGGGCTGGCAGGTCTGGGAGAAAAAGCGTCGCGCCGCTTGGGCAAGCAGATCGTCCATGGGGAATCCTTATCTGAGGTCCAGGCCGCGGGCGATGATGCCACGCAGGATTTCGCGCGTACCTCCGCGCAGGGAGAAGGTCGGGCTGATCTGCTCCAGGTACGCCAGGGTGCCCATCAGGGCGGCTGGCGGGGGCAGCGCCGGGTTGCGACCCAGCGCATCTCCGATGAGTTCGGGGATGCGTTGCTCAAGCTCGGTGCCCAGGTCCTTGACCAAGGCGGCCTCGATGGCCGGGCTTTGTCCGGCGGCGAGCTTGCCGGCCACCGACAGCGACATCGATCGCAGCACGGCCAGTTGCGCCAGCAGATCGCCCAGCGTTTGCTGCGATGCCGCATCGGCGCCATGCGCGCGGCAGTGCAGCAGCCAGCCCTGCAGCAGGGCCATGCTGGAATAGAGCCGCTCCGGCCCGCTGCGCTCGAAGGCCAGTTCGGCATTGACCTGCGCCCATCCCGCGCCTTCTTCGCCGATGAGGGCGTCTTCGGGCAACAGCACATCGTCGAAGAACACCTCCGAAAAATGACTGTCGCCGGCCAGGTCGCGGATCGGCCGGCAGGTCACGCCCGGCAGGCTCAGGTCGATGACGAACTGAGACAGGCCCTGGTGGCGTTCACTGGCGTGGCCAGCGCTGCGAACCAGGGCGATCATGTAGTGCGAGCGATGCGCGTTGGTCGTCCAGGTTTTGCTGCCGTTCAGGCGCCAGCCTCCCGCGCAGCGCTCGGCGCGGCTGCGGATGCTGGCGAGGTCGGAGCCGGCATCGGGCTCGCTCATGCCGATGCAGAAAAAAGCTTCGGCACGGCAGATGCGAGGCAGGTAGAAGGCTTTCTGCTCGGGCGTCCCGTAGCGCAGGATCAGGGGGGCGCTCTGGCGGTCGGCGATCCAGTGGGCAGATACCGGGGCACCGGCGGCCAGCAGCTCTTCGGACAGTACAAAGCGCGCGAACTGGCCGCGTGCGGCGCCGCCATATTCGGTCGGCAGGGTCAGGCCCAGCCAGCCGCGTTCGGCCAGCTGACGACTGAAATCTGCGTCAAATCCCATCCATGAGCGAGCCCGCTCGGGGAGGGACAGGCCAGCCAGCGCGCTGTCCAGAAAGGCGCGCAACGGTGCGCGCAAGGCTTCATCCTGCGCCGGGATGGCGGTTAATTCCAGGGTATCGATCATTCGTGCTCCATGCCTGAAAGCCTGCCTCGGGCCGCCGCGCAGCCGCGCACGGCCAGGGCGGTTCATGGCCAGAACTATCTGGGATGAGCGATAGCCTGTCTAATAGTATTTTTCCCTCCAGTGATAACGTTTTAGTATGGCTTGGCGCAGCCTCGAGAAATGGCCGCCGCCTTTGGACAGCGCCGCTGCGAGCGTTATGATGCACTGCACTAACCACAAGGAGGAATGGCATGAAAGAAGTGATCATTGCGGCGGGCGTACGTACCGCGATCGGCGACTTTGGCGGCGCGTTGAAGGACCAGGCTCCCTGCGATCTGGGCGCCATGGTGATCCGTGCCGCGCTGGAGCGCGCCGGTGTCGAAGGGCATGAGGTCGGCCATGTGGTCATGGGCCATGTCATCAATACTGAACCGCGCGATATGTACCTGTCGCGCGTGGCTGCCATGAATGCCGGCATTGCCAAGGAAACGCCGGCCTTCAACGTCAACCGGCTGTGCGGTTCGGGCCTGCAGGCCGTGGTGTCGGCGGCGCAGAGCCTGATGCTGGGTGATGCCGAGATCGCTGTGGCGGCCGGTGCCGAGAGCATGAGCCGTGCACCCTACATCGCGCCGGCGCAGCGATGGGGGGCACGCATGGGAGACAGCGTGATGGTCGACATGATGACCGGTGCGCTGTCGGATCCGTTTGGCCGCATGCACATGGGCGTGACGGCCGAGAACGTGGCGGCGCGCTTTGGCATCAGCCGCGCCGATCAGGATGCGCTGGCCGTGGCGTCGCACCATCGCGCGGCTGCGGCGATTGCGGCCGGCCACTTCAAGGATCAGATCCTGCCCGTCACCCTCAAGACCCGCAAGGGAGAGGTGGTGTTCGATACCGATGAGCATGTGCGCGGCGATGTCACGCTGGAAGGCCTGGGCAAACTCAAGCCGGTGTTCCAGCGCGAGAATGGCACGGTGACCGCCGGTAATGCTTCGGGTCTGAACGATGGCGCGGCAGCGCTGGTCCTGATGCAGGCCGATACGGCTGCGCGCCGCGGCGTCAAGCCTTTGGCGCGCCTGGTGGCCTATGCCCACTCGGGTGTGGATCCGGACATCATGGGTATCGGTCCGGTGCCGGCCACCCAGGCGGCACTCAAGCGCGCCGGCCTGACGGTGGATCAGCTCGATGTGATCGAGGCCAACGAGGCCTTCGCTGCCCAGGCGTGCGCCGTGACCCGCGAGCTCAAGCTCGATCCGGCCAAGGTCAATCCCAACGGCAGCGGCATCAGCCTGGGCCATCCGATTGGAGCGACCGGCGCCATCATCACCCTCAAGGCGCTGTATGAACTGCAGCGTATCCAGGGCCGCTATGCGCTGGTGACCTTGTGCATCGGCGGCGGCCAGGGGATTGCCGCCGTGTTCGAGCGGGTCTGACGCATCAGGGCGGGGCAGGCCGGGTGCCTGCCCCGTGCCGGCTTCAGCCGGCGATGGCGTCACCCCAGGGCGACATGATTTCCGTGCAGCCCTGATTGCCTTGGGCATCGCGCAACACGCCTGCGGGGCAGCCATAGGCGTAGGGATAGACCCCGCGCCTGGCCTGTACCTGCTGGAAGCGCGCGGCCAGGGCGTCACGCGTTGCCGGGTCCAGCGCCGGGTCGACCACCAGGGTGTCCGTGCTGGCATCGATGCGGGGGTGATGGAACGCCTCCTCCAGCGTCATGCCGTAGTCCATCAGGAATGAGGTCAGTTGCAGCACGGCGGGCAGGATCTTGCGTCCGCCCGAGGCACCGAGCGCGAAGCGACGATCCCCCTGCACGCCGATGACCGGGCAGATATTCATCAGGCAGCGTTTACCGGGGCCCAACGAGTTGGGTTTGCCGGGTTCGGGATCGAACCACATGATGCCGTTGTTGAGCAGCATGCCGGTCGACGCCGAGACCACGTGCGAACCGAAGGCCGACAGCAGGGTCTGGGTCACGGTGCACAGATTGCCGTGGCGGTCGACCACGCTGAAATGCGTGGTGCAGGCCGGTGTGCGCGGATCTTCGTTGTCGCCCATGTTCTCGAAGCGCCATTGGTATTCATCGAGCAGTACCTGGGCGTAGGTTTCGAAGGTCTGCGCATCCGGGCGGCTGCCGGGTTGCAGGTGCTGCGCCAGGCGAGCCAGGCAGCGCGCCAGATTGGGTCCGGCAGTCATCTGGGGCGTGGCGTAGACCGTGCCGCCACGGTAGGGCACCGCCAGGGCATCGAACCACTGGGCCTCGTAGGCGCGCAGGTCATCGCGCGACAGGCAGCCTCCCTTGGCCTGTACGTCGGCCGCGAGGGCGGCGCCGATGTCGCCTTGATAGAAAGCCTGAGCGCCTTCTTCAGCCAGTTGGCGCAGGGTCTGGGCTGCACGGCGCATGTCCAGGCGGCGCGTGGCCAGCGCCGTCCAGCCAGCCGTCTTGGGCCAGCAGCCTTCATCCAGGAACATGGCTGCGGCGTCGGGGTCGCGCGCCAGCCAACGTGCCGATCCGGTGATCATCAACGAGGTATACCAGTCGATCAGCGGGCCCTGCTCGGCCAGCGCGATGGCACCCTGCAAGGTGTCGCGCCAGGGCAGGCGCCCGTAGGCCTGATGGGCTGCGGCCATGCCGGCCACGGTGCCCGGCACGGCCACGGCGGTTGCGCCACGGCAGTTGCGGTCCTCGACCACGGCAGGCCAGGGGAACAGGTCAGCCGAGATGCCGCCATCGGCGCTGAGCGGGTAGTCGGCCGGGTTCAGGGCGCCGGGCGAGCGCATGCCGAAGTGCACGACCCGTGTCTCGTTGCTGCCGGCGCGGTGGATCACCATGGCTCCTCCGCCCATCGGGCCGCTCATCCACGGCTCGACCACGCCGGCGGCGAACGACGTCGCCACGGCCGCATCGACGGCATCGCCGCCAGCCGCCAGGATGGCAGCACCCGCTTCGGCAGCCTTGCGGTGCTGCGAAGCGACAACGCCATGCGGGGTGCGCAGGACGGTCTTGCGGACGGTTTGCGTGGATGAGAAGTTGTCAGACACGATCGGGCTCCGTAAACGAGAGGGCAGGGGGTTGTCGATACAATGCCCCGATGTCACGACGCAAGCAACCCTCAGAACTCGACCAACCCTCGATCTCCGAAGCCGATGGCATCCGCTATCTGCATTTCGGCAGCGAGTGGATACAAGGCGCCATGCGCATCCGGCGCCCCTCCGACCTGGTGCTGGAATACACCGCCCAGATGATGGCCTGGCTGCTCTTTCTGGAGCCGCCGAAAGCGTCTTCGATCGGCCTGTTGGGCCTGGGCGCCGGTTCGCTTACACGCTATTGCCTGAAGCACACGCGCAGCCAGCTCGACGTGGTCGAATGGAATCCGCAAGTCACCGCCACCTGCCAGATGTTCTTCCGCCTGCCGGAGACGGCGCGTCTGGATGTGCACCACGAAGACGCCGGCGTGTGGGTGGCCGATCCGCTCAATGCCGGGCGCTGCCCGGTGCTCATGGTGGATCTCTATGACGCCCTGGCCGAAGGGCCGGTGCGTGACAGTGTCACGTTCTATCGCCATTGCCGCCGCGTGCTGGGCGAGGTCGGCGTGCTCAGCGTGAACCTGTTCGGCCGGCACGAAAGCTTCGGGCGCAATATCGAGAACCTCTCCAAGGCCTTCGACGACCGGATCATCCTGTTGCCCGAGATCGATGCCGGCAACCAGGTCGTGCTGGCGTTCACCGGCCCGCCGCTGGCGGTCACGCCGGCCGAACTGCTCGAGCGCGCCGAAGTGGTGGAGGCCGCCTACGGCCTGCCTGCAAGACGCTGGGCGCGTGCCTTGCTGGGCCATGCCGTGGACGGCGTGCTGTACCTCTAACGGCGCAGGCGGACCGCGGGTTTTTCCCAGGGGAGACAAAAGGCAGGGATGCCTTTACCATGTCTGTAATTATGAATTATGGAACAACCCATGGCGGCTTCCGCTCCCATCATCCGGCAGGCGCTGTATCTCGAGGTCGCTGAGCGGCTGCGCGACATGATCCGCTCCCACGAGCTGGTGGGAGGGCAGTGGATCGACGAGCTTGCGCTGGCTGCCGACCTGGGCATCTCTCGTACGCCCTTGCGCGAGGCGCTCAAGGTGCTGGCCAATGAAGGGCTGATCCGCCTGGAGCCGCGCCGCGGCTGCTTCGTCAACGAACTCTCGGTAGACGATCTGGAGAAGATCTTCCCGCTCATGGCGATGCTGGAAGGGCGTTGCGCCTACGAGGCCGCGCTCAAGGCCACGCCACAACAGGTACAGGCGCTTGACGGGCTGCACGTCAGCCTGCGCGAGCAGGCCGAGGCCGGCCAGGCCGATGCCTACTACGACACCAATTACCGCATCCACGTCGCGATCGAAGCGCTGGCCGACAACCAGTGGCTCTCCGACATGGTGGACAAGCTGCGTAAGGTCGTCGGGTTGTTCCGTCACAAGAGCCTGGCCTGGCCGGGGCGGCTGCAGGAATCCTGTGCCGAGCACCTGGCCATATATGCCGCCTTGCAGGCGCGTGACCCGGAGGGCGCCGAGGCGCTGACCCGCAAGCACCTGCTCAGGCAAATGGATGCGCTGCGCCGTCTGGCGCAGCAGGAATCGCCCGCCGCACGCCGGCAGGCAACGAAGTCGGAGGAAGCGGATCATGGCATCGAAAGACAATCGCAGCGTCGTCGCGCAGAGCGGGCAGGAAGCTGAGGAGGCCCAGGCGCCCGGCGGCCTGCTGGCCCGCCTGGCGCGTCTGCTGGAGCGTGATCGCCTGAGCGACAGCGACGTCGCTGCGCTGTTCGAGGCGCGCGCCACGGATGTGCGCGCCAACAAGCTGGCACAGGCGTGGCGCGAGGCCTACCAGCAGGCCGACAATGCCCGTCGCCGCAGCCTGCTTGCCAGCCTCGTGCGCGGCCATGCGCAGGGGCAGGGCGGGGTCGATGCGGCTGCGCGGTTTTTCCGTCGCCTGAACGCCCAGGCCGACGGGCTGCGCTTTCTGGTGGCGCTGCGTGCCGACATGCTGCGCTGGCGCAAGCAGGTCGCCGGCGTCGGCGTGCTGGAGCAGGCGCTCGAGGGGCTGTTGTCGGCCTGGTTCGACGTCGGCCTTCTGGAACTGCGCCCGCTGACCTGGGATTCTCCTGCTTCACTGCTCGAAAAACTGATCCTTTATGAGGCGGTGCACGCCATCCAGTCATGGGATGATCTGCGCCACCGCGTGGCCTCCGAGCATCGCCGCTGCTATGCCTATTTCCATCCGCAGATGCCGGATGTGCCGCTCATCTTCGTCGAGATCGCGTTCGATGCCCAGATGTCCGACAGCGTGCAGTCCTTGCTGGACACGGCTGGCCCGAGCCAGGATCTGCGCAAGGCCCGCTGGGCGATCTTCTATTCCATTTCCAATACCCAGGAAGGCCTGCGCGGCATCAGCTTTGGCAACTTCCTGCTCAAACGTGTCATCGAGCGTCTGCTGCAGGAACTGCCGCAGCTCAAGTCGTTTGCCACGCTTTCGCCGATTCCAGGGTTCAACGCCTGGTTGTCCAAGCTGGATGGTGTGCAGGTGGAGGCCATCGTGCGTGGCCAGCCGGACGACAAGGCCAAGCCGGACACCCCCCGGCGCGCCGGCCCCGACGGCCAGCGCTGGATAGAACGGTTGCGTCGGGGCGCCCGCGGCAAACCTTCCGAGGCGGTGCGCCGTGCCGGCCTGAAGCTGGCCGCCCACTATCTGATGGGCCTGCGCAACGGCGCGCCGCTCGATCCGGTGGCGCGTTTCCACCTGGGCAACGGCGCTCGCCTGGAGCGCCTGAACTGGGCTGCCGACATCTCCGAAAAGGGGCTGGCGCAATCCAGCGGCATGATGGTCAATTATCTCTACGTGCTGGATGACCTGGATGCCAACCTGGCGCGCCTGGGCGACGGGCGCATCGTTGCCAGCCGTAGTTTCGCCAAGGGGAACTAGCATGACCACGCAAGCAACCGTCAACCCGCCGTCTGCTGCCGGCAAGGTGCTTCTCGAGCGCGAGGGGGCGCTGGCCCAGGTGGTGCTGTCGCACCCCGGCCGGCTGAATGCCATCACCGTCGGCATGTGGCAGCAGCTGCGCGAGATTTTCACTGCCATCGCCGCCGATCCGCAGATACGCTGCGTGACGGTGCGCGGCGCCGATGGCCAGTTTGCTGCGGGGGCCGACATTCGCGAGTTTCCGCAGGTGCGTGCCGATGAAGCCGCCGTGATGCACTATCACCGCGACATCCTCGCGCCGGCGCTGGCCGCCGTGGCCGCCTGCCCGCAGCCGGTGGTGGCCGTGATCGAGGGGGTGTGCGTGGGCGGCGGCATGGAAATCGCCGCACAGTGCGACCTGCGCATTGCCGCCAGCGGCGCCCGTTTCGGCGTGCCTATCAATCGGCTCGGTTTCCCCATGGCTCCCGATGAAATGCGCGGCTTGCTGGCGCTGGTCGGGCGTGCCAACACACTGGCCATCCTGCTCGAAGGGCGCGTGTTCGATGCCCAGGAGGCGCTGCGCATGGGTCTGCTGACACGCGTGGTCGAGGCAGCCCGCCTGGACGACGAGGCGCAGGCCAGCGTGCAGGCCATCCTGCGCGGCGCGCCTTTGGCCGCGCGCGCCAACAAACAGATCGCTGCCCGCCTGACGGCCAGCGCCGCCGCGCTGAGCGAAGCGGAGTACGAACACTTCTTTTCCTATGCCGACAGCCGCGACCACAAGGAGGGCGTGCGCGCCTTCCTGGCCGGCGAAAAACCGATTTTTCATGGAGAGTGACAACGGTGAGCAATGCCAACCTTTACGCCGTGCTGGCGTCGGGCTTTCCCGCAGACCGCAGCCAGGTAGCGCTGGAAACGCCGCAGCGCCACTACACCTGGGATGACCTTGACCAGGGTAGCGCGCGGCTGGCCAATTTGCTGGCTTCGCTGAATCTGCCGGAAGGCGCGCGCGTCGCCGTGCAGGTCGAAAAGTCGCCTGAAGCCTTGCTGCTGTATCTCGCCACGTTACGCGCGGGCTACGTCTATCTGCCACTGAACACGGCCTATCGCGAAGCCGAAGTCCAGTACTTCCTGGAAAACGCCGAGCCGTCGGTGGTGGTGTGCTCGGGCAAGAACGAAGCATGGGTGCAGCGCGTGGCCCAGGCCGCCGGCACGGCCCATGTCTATACCCTCGAAGAAGACGGCCAGGGCTCGCTGATGACGGCGGCCGGAAAGCAGCCGTCCACCTTCGAGACGGTCGCGCGCCAGGAGGATGATCTGGCTGCCATCCTCTACACGTCGGGCACGACCGGGCGCAGCAAGGGGGCGATGCTCTCGCATGGCAACCTGGCCGCCAACGCGCGCGTGCTGCATCAGTATTGGGGCTGGCACGAAGGCGATGTCCTGCTGCACATGCTGCCTATCTTCCATGTCCACGGTCTGTTCGTGGCTTCGCACGGTGCGCTGCTGGCAGGGGCACGCATGATCTGGCTGCCCAAGCTCGATCTGGAACAGGCCTTGCAGTATCTGCCGCGCAGCACGGTGATGATGGGCGTGCCCACCTACTACGTGCGCCTGCTGGCCGACCCGCGGTTCACGCGCGAGGTCTGCGCCAACATGCGTCTGTTCATCTCAGGTTCGGCGCCGCTGTTGACCGAGACTTTCAACGATTTCCGCGAGCGCACCGGCCATACCATCCTGGAACGCTACGGCATGAGCGAAACCGTCATGCTGACTTCCAATCCCTATGCCGAGGGCACCGGACAGCGTCTGGGCGGGACGGTCGGGCGCGCCTTGCCGCAGGTGGATGTGCGAGTGGTCGACGACCAGGGGCAGACCTTGCCGGTCGGCGAGATCGGCAACATCCAGGTGCGTGGCGCGAACGTGTTTTCGGGCTATTGGCGCATGCCGGAAAAAACCCGTGAAGAGTTCACGGCCGATGGCTGGTTCAAGACAGGTGACGTAGGTCGCTGGGGCGCGCCGGATGGTTCGGCGCCGGATGACTATCTGTCCATCGTGGGGCGCAGCAAGGATCTGATCATCTCGGGCGGCTACAACGTCTATCCGAAGGAAATCGAAAGCGTGATCGATGACATGCCCGGCGTGGCGGAGTCCGCCGTGATCGGCGTGCCGCATCCCGATTTCGGCGAGGCGGTGGTGGCGGTGGTGGTGCCGCGTGCTGGTGCGCAGCTCGACGCCGAGGCGATGCAGCAGGCCCTGCGCGACAAGATTGCCAACTTCAAGGTGCCCAAACGCATCCATGTGGTCGAGCAGCTGCCGCGCAACACCATGGGCAAGGTGCAAAAGAACGTGTTGCGCGAGACCTATCAGGCATTGTGATAGTCAAGCCGGGACAGGGGGAGGCCTTCCCGGCTTTTTTTTACCAAAAGGAGTGGTCTAGTCCAATACATGAATGACAGCAGTGCGTGGTGGTAGGTCGCCGCAGCGCCAAGGCGCGCGGTGCAAAACAGGTGGCGCGCCCAAGGCGCCCCAACTAGAACGATCCAAGGAGGAGACCCCATGAAGCACCGTATGATCTTTACTGCATTGGCCATCGCCGGTTCCCTGGCGAGTCTGTCAGCCCAGGCGGCCTGGCCGGAGCGCGCCGTCACCGTCATCGTGCCGTTTCCGGCTGGCGGCGGTACCGATACCTTTGCCCGTCCGTTGGCCGCACAGCTTGGCCAGCAACTGGGCCAGAGTGTGGTGATCGACAACAAAGGGGGGGCCGGCGGCACCTTGGGCGCGGGCGTGGCAGCCCGTGCCAAGCCGGATGGCTACACCTTTTTCATGGGCGGTGCGCACCACGCGTTGGCCCCGTCCTTGTACCGGCGCCTGAACTACGACATCCAGAAAGACTTCGTGCCGGTGGCGCTGTTGGCACAGCCCCCGCAGGTCATCATCGTCAACAAGGACAAGCTGCCGATCAAGACGTTGCAAGAGCTGGTCGATTACAGCAAGACCCACCCTGGCGAGCTCAATGTGGGCAACGCCGGGCAAGGCAGTACCCATCACCTCGCCGGGGTGATGTTCGCCACGCAGAACGGCCTGGACGTCATGGATGTGCCGTATCAGGGGGCCGGCCCCATGTTGACGGCACTGATGAGCGGGCAGGTCGATGTCGCGTTCGATGGACTGGGGTCCTCTGCCGGCCATATCCGGGCTGGCAGCGTGCGGCCGCTGGCGGTTGCCGCTGCGGAGCGCTCGCCGTCCTTCCCGGATATCCCCACCGTCGCCGAAGCGGGGTTGCCCAAGTTCGAAGTCTCGACCTGGTATGCCCTGTGGGCGCCAGCCGGCACGCCGGATGAGGTGGTCCAGAAAATGGCCGACGAAGTGAACAAAGCCCTGCAAAGCGACAAGGTCAAGGAAATCTGGAAGACCAACGGTTCGACGACGCCGCAGATGACGCGTGCCGAATTCGCTGCGTTCGTCGACAAGGAGATCGGGCGCTGGAGCGAGGTCGCCAAGGGCTCCGGCGTCGTGCTGGACTAGCGGGGACAAAAGGCGCGCTTGGTCGGAATCTGGGGACAGTCCGGGGCGGCGGGGCGGAGGTGGATACACTGGGACAGGCCGCGACGGGCGGCCATCTCTGGAGGCATACCCATGAAGTTTCCCTGGAAAACCACCTTTTTCTCCCTGGCGCTAGGCGTATCCGGCCATGCCGCCGCGCAGAACGTTGAACTGTTCCTGGCCGGCCCGGCCGGCCCGGAACAATCGGTCGGTACCGTCACCTTGTCGCAGACTCCCTATGGCACGCTGCTGACGCCCGCGCTGCATGGCCTGCCTGCCGGCATCCACGGCTTTCACCTGCACGAGAAACCGTCTTGCGATCCTTCGCAGGCGGACGGCAAGACCGTGCCAGCCGGCGCAGCGGGCGGCCACTGGGACCCCAAAAAGACCGGCGCGCACAAAGGCCCCTATGACGACAACGGCCATCTGGGCGACCTGCCTGCCATCTATGTAGGCGCTGACGGCAAGGCCGATTATCCGGTGCTGGCGCCGCGTCTGAAGCTCTCGGATTTCTCCGGGCATGCCTTGATGGTCCATGTGGGCGGCGACAACAACAGCGATCATCCCAAGCCGCTGGGCGGCGGAGGTGCGCGCATGGCATGCGGCGTGGTGCCGCCGGCCAGGTAAACAGCACCTTGTGAGGCCGTGCCGCCGTGGGCGGCCTTGCGACCCATCTTTTAGGGGTTTCCCCCGTTGAGGCTCCCCCGCCACTTTTTCGGGCTGCAAGTTAGACTACGGGGACTCTCGGCCAGCGCATCGGGCCAGAAGCCCTTTGCGGTGCCAGGAACCAAACAAACATATACCCCATTGGTGGAAGGAGCATTTCTATGCGGAGCGGGAAAAACATTTTTCTGACGGCAGGCGCACTGGCCCTCGCACTGGCTGCGGGCGGCGCCGTGGCGCAGCAGAAATCCGTGGCGGTGACCGCAATCGTGGAGCATCCGGCGCTGGACGCGGTTCGCGATGGTGTCAAGGAAGGCTTGAAGCAATCGGGTTTCACGGCCGACAAGAACCTCAAGTGGCAGTACCAGAGCGCGCAGGGCAACACCGGCACTGCCGCCCAGATCGCCCGCAAGTTCGTGGGTGACAATCCTGACGCCATTGTCGCCATCGCCACGCCCTCGGCCCAGGCCGTGGTCGCGGCCACCAAGACCGTGCCCGTGGTGTACTCGGCCGTGACCGATCCGGTCGCCGCGCAACTGGTGCCGTCGATGGGGCCTTCGGGGACCAACGTCACCGGTGTGTCCGATCTCCTGGCCCTGGACAAGCAGATCGATCTCATCAAGAAGGTCGTGCCTGATGCCAAGCGCGTGGGCATGGTCTACAACCCCGGCGAAGCCAACTCGGTGGTGGTCGTCAAGCAGCTCCAGGAGCTGCTGCCCAAGGCCGGCATGACGCTGGTCGAGGCCGCCGCGCCGCGCACGGTCGACGTGGCGGCCGCCGCACGCAGCCTGATCGGCAAGGTCGACGTGATCTACACCAACACCGACAACAACGTGGTGTCGGCCTATGAGTCGCTGGTCAAGGTCGGCAATGATGCCAAGATCCCGCTCATTGCCTCGGATACCGACAGCGTCAAGCGTGGCGCGATCGCGGCCCTGGGCATCAACTACCATGACCTGGGCGTGCAGACCGGCAAGCTGGTCGGGCGCATCCTCAAGGGTGAAAAGCCGGGCGAGCTGGCCTCCGAGACCAGCAGCAAGCTGGAACTCTTCGTCAATCCGGGCGCAGCGGCCAAGCAAGGGGTGACGCTGCCCGAGTCCCTTATCAAGTCGGCGACCGAGGTCGTCAAGTAAGGCGACGGCCAACGCTGTCGCTTTCTCAACGCAGGCGGGCCATGCAATGGCCCGCCTTTTGAATCTACCCCTGGTCTGAAGCGTTGTCCCGGTTCACAAGACGGGGATGACCGAGATGCTTATGTCTTTATTTGCCTTGCTCGGTGCACTGGAAATCGGATTGATTTTCAGCCTGGTGGCACTGGGCGTTTTTATCTCCTTTCGCTTGCTGCGATTTCCCGACCTGACGGTCGATGGCAGCTTCCCGCTGGGCGGCGCCGTGGCCGCCACCCTGGTTTCCTCCGGTTGGGATCCCTTTCTGGCGACCTTGGTTGCCACCTTTGCGGGTGCGCTGGCTGGCCTGGTCACCGGCTGGCTGAACGAGCGCCTGCGCATCATGGATCTGCTGGCCAGTATCCTGATGATGATTGCGCTGTATTCCGTCAACCTGCGCATCATGGGGCGTCCCAACGTGCCGCTGATCACCGAGCCGACGATCTTCTCGATCCTGCAGCCCGATTGGCTGAGTGATTATGTGGCCCGTCCGCTGATCCTGGTGGTGGTGGTGGTGCTGGCCAAGTTTCTGCTGGATTGGTATTTCGCGACCCAGAGCGGCCTGGCCATGCGGGCAACCGGCTCCAACCCCCGCATGGCGCGCGCCCAGGGCGTGAATACCGGCGGCATGGTGCTGGCGGGTATGGCGCTGTCCAATGCGCTGGTCGGCCTGGCGGGCGCCCTTTTTGCCCAGACCCAGGGCGGTGCTGACATTTCCATGGGCATCGGCACCATCGTGATCGGCCTGGCGGCGGTCATCGTGGGCGAGAGCATCCTGCCTTCGCGGCGGCTGGTGCTGGCCACGCTGGCGGTCATCATCGGTGCGATCGTCTACCGTTTCTTCATTGCGCTGGCCCTGAACAGTGATTTCATCGGCCTGCAGGCCCAAGACCTGAACCTGGTGACGGCCGTGCTGGTGACGATTGCCCTGGTCATTCCCATGCTCAAACGCCGCTTGCGCGGCCAGAAGGGGCGTTGACATGCTGAGCGCAAAAGACCTCACCATCACTTTCAATGCGGGCACCCCCATCGAGACCCGTGCCCTGCGCGGGCTGTCGCTGGAGATTCCGACCGGACAGTTCGTTACCGTGATCGGTTCCAACGGCGCCGGAAAGTCGACCTTTCTGAATGCTATCTCGGGCGATCTGCAGATCGACAGCGGCAAGATAGAAATCAACGGCAGCGATGTCACCCGCTGGCCGGTCTGGCAGCGTGCCGGGCAGGTGGCGCGGGTGTTCCAGGATCCCATGGCGGGTACCTGTGAAGACCTGACCATCGAGGAGAACATGGCATTGGCGCAGTTGCGCGGTAGCCGGCGCGGCCTGGGCCGTGCGGTCAAGGCCGCCATGCGCGAGGTGTTTCGCGAACGGCTGGCCACGCTCGGCCTCGGCCTGGAGAACCGCCTGTCGGATCGCATCGGTCTGTTGTCGGGCGGCCAGCGCCAGGCGGTCAGTCTGTTGATGGCGGCGTTGCAACCGTCGCGCATCCTGCTGCTGGACGAGCACACCGCGGCGCTCGACCCGCGTACCGCCGATTTCGTGTTGCGCCTGACCGAACGGATTGTGTCGGAAAACCATCTGACCACCATGATGGTGACCCACAGCATGCGTCAGGCCCTGGATGTGGGCGAACGCACCGTCATGCTGCACCAGGGGCAGGTGGTGCTCGATGTCAGTGGCGAGCAGCGCAAGGGTCTGGAGGTCGGTGACCTGCTGGCCATGTTCGAGCGGGTCCGTGGCGAAACCCTCGCCGATGACGCGCTGTTGCTGAGCTGAAAAACGGCGCCGCCTGCGGGCGGCGTCTTTTTGACTAGCGTTATGTACCTGCGTATATTTCGCTTACATCACCCCGGCGCCGCCGGATCTGTCACCTGAGGATGATCATGCAGTTACGCACCCGATTTCTGTTCGCGGCGCTGGGCGCCGTTTTCGCGACCAGCGCGGCTCAGGCCGCCGATCTGACCGTCTCGGCCGCGTCCAGTCTCACCAATGCCTTCAAGGAGCTGGGCCAGGCGTTTGAGGCCAAGTATCCGGACACCAAGGTCGTGCTGAACTTTGCCGCTTCGGACGTGTTGCTGCGACAGATCGAACAGGGGGCGCCGACCGACGTGTTCGCCTCGGCCGATCAGACCGCCATGAACCGGGCCCAGGAAGCCAAGGCCATCCAGCCGGCGACGCGTGTGAATTTTGCCGCCAACGCCCTGGTGCTGATCACGCCGGCCAGCGGCGGCGTGGACATCAAGGGTCCCGAGGACCTGACGGCCGAGCGCGTCAAGCGCGTGGCCTATGGCAACCCGGCTTCGGTGCCGGTGGGCCGCTACACCCAGGCTGCCCTGGAAAAACTGGGCCTGTGGGCGGCCGTCTCGGCCAAGGGCGTGCCGGCGCAGAATGTGCGCCAGAGCCTGGATTACGTGGCACGCGGCGAGGTCGAGGCCGGCTTCGTGTTCGCCACGGATGCCGCCATCATGCCCGACAAGGTCAAGGTCGTGGCCACGGTGCCCACGCCGCAGCCCATCACCTATCCCATCGCCCTGACCACCCGCGATACCAATCCGCAAGCGGCCAAGGCCTTCGTGGAATACGCGCTCTCGCCGCAGGGGCAGGCCATCCTGTCGCGCTACGGCTTCCAGAAGCCCTGAGGGTGCATTGATGACCGACCCGGTCTGGGTACCGCTGCTGCTGTCCCTGAAGGTGGCGGGCTGGGCCACGGTGATCAGCGCCGTGCTGGGCACGGGGTTGGGGTTCTGGCTGGCACGCTGGCGTTCTCCGCTGCGCGAGCTGGCCGACTCCGTACTCACGCTGCCCATGGTGCTGCCTCCGACGGTGCTGGGCTATTACTTGTTGGTGCTGCTGGGCCGTCGAGGCGTGCTGGGTGAAACCCTGGCGGGTTGGGGCATCGAACTGGTGTTTACCTGGCAGGGTGCAGTGATCGCTGCTGCCGTGGTCGCCTTTCCCTTGGTGCTCAAGGCGGCCCGCACAGCCTTTGAAGAAGTCGATCCGCAGCTGGAGTCGGCGGCGCGGGTGCTGGGTCTGCGCGAGTCGGCGGTCTTCTTCCGTGTGACTCTGCCGCTGGCCATGCGCGGCATCATGGCCGGGGTACTGCTGGCTTTTGCCCGTGCTCTGGGCGAATTCGGCGCCACGCTGATGGTGGCCGGCAATCTGCCTGGCCGTACCCAGACCCTGTCGATCGCCATCTACGAGGCGGTCCAGGCAGGCGATGATCACACCGCCAACCTGCTGGTGCTGATCACCTCCGTGACCTGTGTGGCGGCGTTGTTGCTGGCCAGCCGGCTGATGCCGCGGCGTCGGGGGAGGGCGCCGGTATGATCGACATCGAGATTACCAAGGTAATGCACGCCGAGGAACGGCGTTTCGCCATGGATATACGGTTGCGCACCGCCTCGCGCCGGGTGGTGCTGTTCGGGCCGTCCGGGGCGGGGAAAAGCCTTACCCTGCGCGCCGTGGCCGGCCTGATGCGTCCGGATGCCGGCCGTATCGCGGTCAATGACCGGGTGTTCTACGACAGCGAGTATGGCGTCTGGCTGTCATCCCAGGAACGCCGTATCGCTTACTTGTTCCAGGACTACGCCCTGTTTCCGCACCTCACCGTCGGGCAAAACGTCGCTTTTGCACTGCGCGGCGGTTGGTTCAACCCCGGGCGCCGCCGCATCCCGGAGGCGGCCCGGCGCTGGATCGATGCCTTTGAGCTGGGACCCATCATCAACAGTTATCCCGGACAGATCTCGGGCGGTCAGAAACAGCGCACCGCGCTGGCCCGTGCCCTGGCTGCCGAGCCCGAGCTGATTCTGCTGGATGAGCCGTTTTCGGCGCTGGATGCTCAATTGCGCGGCAAGATGCGCGCCGAGTTGCGTGACTTGCTGGATGGGTTGAAGGTGCCGATGCTGCTGATCACGCATGATCCGGCGGATATCGACGCCCTGGCCGAAGTGGTGTTCGAGGTGCGTGACGGCCAGATCGTGCATCAACGTCTGGCCGAGCCCGGCCTGGAGAGTCAGTCCATCACGCCCAGGATGACGCTGGAAGCGTCGAAGACCGCATAGACCTCGCTGCCTTCGGCCAGCGCCAGACGCTCGGCGCTGTCACGGGTGATGATGGCCACCAGCGTGCCGCCGCCATCCAGCTCGATCACGATTTCGTCGTTGACCGCGCCGGCCCGTCGTTGCGCCACGCGCCCGGCGATCTGGTTGTCGGCCGACAGATGCAGCCCGCCGGCTTCGCGGCGGGCCACCATGACGGCCGACGCTTTGATCAGCGCAATTACTTCGCGCCCGGGCTTCAGGCCCAGTTCCTGGGTGCTGTCACGCGTGATCGTGGCACGCACGGTCTGGCCACCGGGCAGCGACAGGCGGATATCGTCGTTGACTGCGCCGGTATGGATTTCGCTGACTTCGCCCAAGAGGCGGTTGCGTGCGCTGGTTTTGAGCATGAGGCGTTGCATGAGGTCGAGATCTCCGGTGAGGCCCTGGCTGGCCAGGTATTGCATGAAGCGCTGGTGTTCGCTTTGCAATCGATTGAAGGTGGCGATCAGTTGGCGGGCCCGCTCCGTCAGGCGGGTGCCGCCGCCGCCTTTGCCGCCGGCATTGCGTTCCACCAGGGGCGTGCCGGCCAGATTGTTCATGGTGTCGATGGCATCCCAGGCCCCTTTGTAGCTCATCCCGACCGCCTTGGCCGCCGCCGTGATGGAGCCGCTGGCTTCGATCTGGGCCAACAATGCGATGCGCTGGGCGTTGCCCCATTGCTGGCTGCCGCTACGCAGCCAGATGGAGCCATCGAGTTCAAAATCAGGCAAAGTGGACATTGCTCTAGGTCAGAAGAGGGACGGCAAAGTTTATTGCAAGTTGCCGTTATTCAAGGCAAGATCAATTCAACAATGGTGGTTTTCACGGAGAAAGCAATGCAGACAATGGGCAAGGCATTGGGCGTATTGGCTTTGGCTGCCACCCTGGGCGGTTGTGCCAGCGGGCCGGACATACGCAGTGATTACGACCATCAGGTCAATTTTGCCGAGTACCACAGCTTCGGCTTCATGGAACCCCTGGGCACCGACAAGGCGGCCGGTTATACCAACCTGGCCACCGAGCGCCTGAAAGCGGCCACCCGCTTTCAGATGGAGTCGCGCGGCTACGTCTACAAGGCCGAGCAGCCTGATCTGCTGATCAATTTCAATGGACGCCTGCGCCAGCGCACCGAGGTCGTGCCGGTTGCACCGGGGCCGTACTACGGTTACTACGGCTACCGCAGTGGCTTCTATGGAGGCTGGCCGGGTTACGGCTGGACCGAGGACGTCTACACCTATACCGAAGGGACGCTCAATGTCGATCTGGTTGATCGTCGCCGGCGCCAATTGGTCTGGGAGGGAGTGGCCACCGGCCAGGTCAATGACGTTCAGGCAGTACAGTCGACCGCCACGATAGACAAAGTGGTGGCGGATCTCTTCACCCGGTATCCCTTCCGGGCTGGCGAGGGGGTGCCGCTCAAACCGATGCAGTGAGGCACAGGCGGCCATGAGCAAGCGCGAAGTGACAGTCCCCCCTTACCAAACCGTGGCACTGGTGTTGCAGGGGGGCGGTGCCCTGGGCGCCTACCAGGCGGGCGTCTACGAGGGGCTGCACGAGGCAGGCATACGGCCCAATTGGGTGTCGGGTATTTCCATCGGCTCGATCAATGCCGCCATCATTGCCGGCTCCCCCGAGGATGAGCGGGTCGAGCGCCTGCGAGGCTTCTGGGAGAGCATCTGCCGCCCGACCGGCTTTGCCGCCTTGCCCTGGGGCGACGCCTGGGCCGAAATGTTCCAGGGCATGCCCTTTGGCTTCGGCTCCTCGACCTCGAACAGCCACCTGGCCGCTTTCAATGCCATCTGGCAGGGGCAGCCGGGATTTTTCTCCCCGCGCTATCTTTCGCCCTATCTCTTGCGCGACGCCGGGCCGGCCTCCACCAGTTTCTACGACACCGGGCCGCTGGCCGAGACCTTGGCACGCTACGTCGACGTCGACCTGCTCAACCAGAGCGGCGTGCGCGTGAGCTTCGGCGCGGTCAATGTGCGCAGTGGCAACTTCAACTATTTCGATAGCAGCAAGCAGAAGGTCGGGCTGTCGCACGTGATTGCCTCGGGCGCGCTGCCCCCCGGCTTTCCCGCCGTCGAAATCGACCACAAGCATTACTGGGATGGCGGACTGGTGTCCAACACGCCGTTGGCCGGGGTGTTATCGGAGTCGCCCTTGCGCGAGACGCTGGCCTTCCAGGTGGATTTGTGGCCGGCGCGGGGTCCGTTGCCCAAGACCATGGATGAGGTGGCCGAGCGCCAGAAAGACATTCAGTACTCCAGCCGCACGCGTACCGTCACCGACAACTTCGCGCGCGTGCTGCACCTGCGCCTTGGCCTGCAGCGGCTGCTGGAGCGGTTGCCCGAAAGCGAGCGCAACAGCCCTGAACTGGCCGATCTGCGTTGCGAGGCCTGCACACCGGCGGTGAATATCGTCAACCTCATCTACGAGGCCAAGCATTACGAGCGCCACTCCAAGGATTACGAGTTCAGCACCGAGGCCATGCGGGAGCACTGGCGTGCCGGCCTGATGGATATCCGGCGCACGCTGGACAAGCCCGGGGTGCTGGACCGGCCGCCTGCCGGCAAGCCCTTCGTGGCACACGACGTTCACCGGCGCTAAAGGGGCAGGGGCCGCCTCTTTGGGTCAGATAGGTCTGCTTTCCTTATCCGTCGCCCAGGGCGATTCGCAAACAATCGTAATCTGGCGCGTACTTGAGCAAGATGGTGTGCAGCCTTGTGGTTTGGCGCATCCGTTTGCCTGACCTCTCTTTGCCGTTGCCGCCATGACCCAACCCCTCATCGTCCCGGGGCTGGCCGCCGAGGCCTCCCCCGATGTCCTGACTCCGCCTGCCGCTGCGGCTGCCGAAACCTGGCAGTTGCTGTACCGGGGGTGGGTGTTGAGCACGCCGCAGGGTGTGCGGATCAGCCTTACCACCTTGGAACGTGTCTGTTTCCTGGCGATCGCCGATCATCCTGGCCGGGAGCTGTCTCGCGATATCCTCATGAAGGCCTTGCCCGGTTCCAGCTTGCGCACCCTCAATGTGGCGATCAGCCGGCTGCGCAAAAAGGTCAGCGATGCCGGCATGGAGCTGCCGCTGCATACCGTGCATGGCATGGGCTACGTTTTTCTCGGCCATCTGTATGTGCAGCCGTCCTGAGCGGGACTGGGCAGGGGCGCGCTGCGTGCAACGCGAGATAACCGCCCGGAATGTAAGGGAACTTCTGAAATTATCAGAAAAAACCAGGGTTTTCCCTTGAGAAATAAGCTACATTACGTGAGTTCGCGTCACCTCTTTATGAGAAATAAGAACCGTCTGCTAGGCGGAACGAGGGTGGCGTGCTTTCACTCCGTGAGGGATTCATGCGCTTTTCTCCTCAACGTGTTTCGGGTCTGGGCATCGCCGTAACGCTTGGTTTGCTGTTGGCTGC
>JAEWJD010000173.1 GCA_023386765.1 Pseudomonadota bacterium
CGGTAGATCAGGTCGGACACGCCAAAGCGGGCCTGTTTGTCGTAGTTGCCCGGCAGGTGCGCGGCCCATTCTTTCAGCAGGCCTTCGTCCTCACCAGTGGCGATGATCAACAGATCTTTGCCGGCGGCCTGATCGCCCAGCGGCTTGCCCTGCAGCACGCTCACGCCAACGGCGGGATAGCCGGTGGACTCGCCCATGCGGCCCATCAGGTCGAGGTAGGCGGTATAGGCCTGCGGGCCGCCTTGCTTGCCCATGACCACGGCGGTTTCAGACAGGTCGGCCATGCGCGTGAACGGGAAGCCCGCCTCGCTGAAGGCGCGCAGATCCGGCATGGCCTTGAAGTGCGGATAGGCCGTCAGATCGATGGTCGACTCCGGTTCGATCATGCCGCGCACGTTGTCCACGATGATGTCGCGGCACTCGCCCTGCTTGATGTAGTCGTACATGTAGCGGAACTGCAGCTGACCGCGCGACTTCAAGCTGTCCAGGGGTACGTCCAGCTGTGCGCGCATGGGCAGGCTTTCGTCGGGCAGCACCTGGCCGCGCAGTTTCTCGCCATCTTCGATGCGTTCCAGCGCAAACAGCGGCATCGACTTGACGAACTCGTCATTGACGCCGAACAGCAGCGCCGAATTGGTCGAGGTCGGCTGCGGCGTATAGCGATAGCGCAGGTCGATGGGAACCTTCTTTTCCTGCCAGCCGAACAGATCGGGCGCCACGCGCACGTCCATGCGGATCACATCCGGGCTGAAGCCGGAGACATTCAGGCGCTTGGCGTCGATCAGTTCGCCGAAGCTCACCGGACGATCGCTACGCAGCCACTTGGGCGCGTCGTAGGGTTTGCGCGGCGCGATATCGGCCAGGCGCGTGATCGTGGCCTGCGGGCCGCTGAGCGTCTGGCTGCCCAGCGCCAGGGCGGCGGCGGCCTGCTTGAGTTCCTTGCCGTCGCGTCCCATCACCAGCAGCAGTTTGCCATTGGGGTCGTTGGGGTTGGCGATCACGGCCAGCGTGGGGCCATTGACCGGCGCCGTCTGCAGCCCGGTGATGGCCGCGCCGCTGGCGAACACCACGCCGTTGCCCTTGGCAGGCAGTTCGGACACGGCGGCCGGGAAACTCGCCCCCCGGTAACCGGCCAGCGCCCCGAACCAGGAAGACAAGGTGCCAGCCGCTTCCAGCGCGGCGTCATCCGGCGCGCCCTGGAACACAAAGGGCAGCGTCAGGCGGCGCATATCGCGCGGGTCGAAGAAAGGCAGCGGCAGGTTGGCCAGATCATTGGGCAGCACCAGCGGCGCGGTGGCCAGATCCAGCGTGCTGTGATTGCTGATGTTGGCCCACAGGCTGGAGTGCAGCGGATCTTCGCAATCGAGCGTGTAATGCCCGACCAATTGCAGGCGCAGGTCGTTATAGGGGGTGATCAGATAAGGCGGGATCTCGACCGTGTGCTGCAGATTCTTGCCTGCTGTTTCGCGCGGCACGTCCAGGGTGGCGGCGACCTCATCATTGACCAGCACGTTGATGTGCGAGAGATCGCTCAACAGCGCGGGCGAGTAGGCGTAGCGCAGGTCCACGCGCGCACCGGTGACGACCTCATCGTTGCGCACGCTGAAATTGAGCGTATTGCTGCCGTCCACGCCACGCAGGTTGAGCGGGTACTGGGCCCCCAGCTGCTTGAAGGAATAGCTCTGGTCGGCCTCCCACGGTTCGACTTGCGGCGTGGCGTCGACCGGCGGCGTGGCGGTGACATCGGCGGCATCGGCCAGGGCCACGGGCGGCGGCGGCAAGGCCGTTTCGTCGGCATGCGCCAACACGGAAAAGCTGGCCAGCAGCAACAGCGGCAGGCGCGCCAAGGCATGCCGCGGACGGCGAGCTTGCGCAGAGAGTTCAGGCATCGTCATGGTCGGCTTGGAAATAGAGCGGAGGGTCTTGGTCATGTTCACGATCCCAGGCGGCGTTGCGCACGGGCGCGCAGAGACAGATAGAGCAGCACGGCAATGACCAGTGCGCTGAGCAACAAGGCCCCCACCAGAATGAGGGGGTGGCGGGCGAAGAACCATTGCAGGTTGAGCCAGGCCGGCAGCGAGCCGACGTAGTAACTCTGTTCATCGAGCACGGTCCGAGCCTGTTCGCCCTGGATGATGGCAAGGTTGCCGGCGATGCGCTCCTGGCTGCCGGCGGCGGCCCCGGCCTCGACCGGGTTGGCCTGCACCGCGGCGACGGCCGCCTCCAGTCCCTGGTTGTCGCTGCCGGATACCACGACCACGCTACGCCCGCTCTTGAGCGGCGATTCGAGGCCGGACAGGGTACCCAGCGGACCGTTCCCGGTGTAGGCCAGCGCCGCGGCGGCCGGCCGCTGACGCTCGCGCGGATCAGGGCTGACCCAGGCCGCAACACCCGAGAACCACCCGGACAGACTGAACTTGCGTTGTTTGTCACCGGTGCCATCCGGCAGGACATCGCGCCAGGTCTTGAGCAAGGGCTGATTGTCGCCGGAGGCCAGCACGAGCAGATCCTTGTCGGCCAGCGAGGCCACCTGATCGGCCTGGGCCACCACCACGCCGGTAGCCGGGTAACCCGTAGACTGTCCCATGACACCCAACAGATTGAGATAGGCCGTCATATCGGCCGTGCCGGCCCCATCGGGCATGACGACCGCTGTCTGCGACAGGTCAGCCATGCGCGTGAACGGGAACCCCGCCTCGGCGAACAGAGACAGGTCCGGCATCGCCGCATACTTGGGCAGGCCCGAAATGTCGATGGTCGATGCCGGGTCGATAGCGCTGAAGGCGTTATCGACGATGCTGTTCTGGCATTCGCCCAGCTTGGCGTACTCGTAGCGATACTGGAACTGCAGGTCGGCCAGGGGCGGCAGCAGGTAGGTCGGCACCATCACGCGGGCCGAACCCTGGGCGGCGGGCACGCCACGCAGGCTGGTGAACATGCGATCGCGCGGATCATCGAGCGCGAAGCTACGAACCAGCTGGCCACCGGCCGACATTTCCAGCACCGACTGCTGCGCACCCGGACGCGGCGTGTAGCGGTAGGTGAGGTCCACCGGCACGCCGTCGCTGTGCCAGCCGAACAGGCCCGGCGGCATGCGCAGGTTCACGCGGATGGGGGGCGGCTCATGGCCGGCCACGTTGAGCTCGCGCGCCGGTACCAACTCGCCAAAGCGCACGGCCCGGTCGCTGCGCAACCAATTGGGCGCATCAAAGGGCTGACGCGGCTGCGGCGTGACGATCTGGGTGATGTCGGCCAGCGGGCCGCTGAGCGTTTCGCGACCGAGGGTGAGCGCCATCGCGGCCTGCTTCAGCTCCTTGGCGTCGCGTCCCATCACCAGCAGCAGCTTGCCATAACGGTCCTGCGGATGGCTCACCATGGCCAGGGCCGGCCCCTTGATCTGCGGCAAGGTCACGCCGGCGATCGAGTCACCCGGCAGCGCGAACACCACGGCATTGCCCTTGGCAGGCAGAGATTGCTCCAGGCCGGCGAAATGCGCGCCCCGATAGCCGGCGAGCGCGCCGAACCAGGAGGCCACCATGCCGGCGCTTTCCAGGCGCGCCGCATCGGGGCGGCTGCCCAGCACGAAAGGCAGCTCCAGCCGCCGCACGTCATGGCTGTCGAAGAACGGCACCGGCAGCAGCGCGAGGTCATTCGGCAGCTCCACCGGCACCACGGTCAGCTCCAAGGTACTGCGCCCCGCCACGTCCGCCCAGAGGCTGGAATGCAGCGGGTCCTCGCAACCCAGGGTGTAGTGGCCGATCAATTGCACATCGAGCCGGTTGTAATCCTGCAGTGCCTGCACCGGCAGCTCGACCGTGGCCTCGACCGGTTGCGCCGACGCCTGCTTGGGCAGCGCAATGCTGCCTGCCACTTCCCCATTGAGCAGGATCTTCAGATGCGACAGATCCGGCAGCAAGGCCGGCGAATAGGCATAGTCCAGATGGACGCGCGCGCCCAGCACATCCTGGTCACGGCGCGGACTGAAGCCCAGGCCGTTCAAGCCGCTGACGCCACGCAAGGCCAGGGCGTCCTGGCCGCTCAGGCGGGACAGGGGAATGCGGTAAGTGATCGCGTCCTGAGGCAGTGCGGCTACCTGGGCAGCCGGCGTCATGGGCGCATCCGAGGGCGGCGTCTGCGCGGCGGCGCCACCCGCGCCCAGCGCCAGCAGCGTGCTCACCAGGACGGGCAACAGTCGGAGTCGGCGTGGCGGGCGCGCGGGCGCGACGGGCCTGGAGATCATCGTTGTATCGTCCTTCATTGCTTGGAAGAAGCGGCGGTGGGGCGTCGCAGCGCGGCTCGCCCGCGATCGCGCAACTGGCGCAGCAGCAGCGAAAAGCCGCGTCCGCCCACGGAGGAAATCTGCTGCAGGGCAGCCAGCGGGGAGTCGGGGCGGTTACGGCCCCAGGTCGTGGCCCAGGCATCGGCGCGCCCGAAGGTCATCTGCGCCAGCTCGGCCTCCTGGGCCAGCGTCAGTTCATGGAAGCGCACGCCCAGCCGGCCGTCGCGGCTGAAGGTCACCCGCGTCGGGAAGACGGCTTCGTCCTCATTGCGGAACAGCGAGACCTGCACATCGCCACCGGTCGGCACGGCCGCGCCAGCCGGCAGTTTCAGGCCCAGGCCACCCTGCGAGAAATCGGTCGTCTGGCAGGCCACGGTACGACCATCGGGCAGCGTCAGCATGGCGGGCAGCTCGATCGCCACACGCGGCGTGGTGCGCAACTGGCGCGCCTCGCCGGCCACGGCAACGCTGGCGCTGGTCATCACGATGTTGTAGATGGTCCAGCCCAGGTTCAGCAGGATGGTCATGCGTGCATCGCCGCCGAAACCCGCCGCCAGGCCGATGACACCGATGATCAGGCCCAGCACGTTCAGGCCGAGCAGCACCACATAGGGACGCGCCAGCCCCCAGTCGAAATACGACTGCTCGATCACGCCCCCTTTGGCGGTCACGTTGAAGCTCGCGCTCTTGGGGCTGATCAGGGTCTGCAAGGCAGGCCGCATGATGTACCAGGCCAGCACGGACTCGTACACCTCGTTCCAGAAGGAATGGCGGAAACGCCCCTGAATGCGCGAGCCGGTCATGCTGGCCACGATGATGTGAGGCAGCGCGTAGGCGGCCACCATGACCGCCGAGGCCTGGAACACGCTGGCATGAAAGAACAGGTACGCCAGGGGCGCAGTCAGGAACACCACCCGGGGCAGGCCGAAGAAAAAGTGCAGCATCGCGCTCAGGTAGCACAGACGCTGCCCGAATTGCAGCCCGCGCCCCAGCAGCGGGTTATTGACCCGGATGATCTGGGCCATGCCGCGTGCCCAACGGGTGCGCTGGCCGATGTGGCGCGACAAGTTCTCGGTGGCCAGGCCAGCCGCCTGAGGCACCGCCAGATAGGCGGTGTTGTAGCCCTTGCGGTTCATCTTCAGCGCCGTCAGGGCATCCTCGGTCACGCTCTCGGTGGCCACCCCGCCCACGTCCAGCAGCGCAGAGCGCCGCATGACCGCGCAGGAGCCGCAGAAAAAGGTCGCGTTCCAGAGATCGTTGCCGTCCTGGATCACGCCGTAGAACAGCTCGCCCTCGTTGGGGACGTTGCGGAAGGTGCCCAGGTTGCGCTCGAAGGGATCGGGCGAGAAGAACACGTGCGGCGTCTGCAGCAACGCCAGGCGGGGATCTTTCAGGAACCAGCCCATGCAGACCTGCAGGAAGGATCGCACCGTGACGTGGTCGCAGTCGAACACCACGATGTACTCACCGTCGGTCTTCTCCAGCGCGGCATTGATATTGCCGGCCTTGGCATGGCGGTTGTTATCGCGGATCAGATAGTGGACGCCGGCCTCTTCGCAGAAAGCGCGGAATTCCGGCCGCCGGCCGTCGTCCAGCACATAGACTTTCAGGCGATCGGCCGGCCAATCCAGCGCCTGCGCGGCCAGCACCGACTGGCGCACCACTTCCAGCGGCTCGTTGTAGGTCGGGATATAGACATCGACCGTGGGCCATTGTGCGGGATCGGCAGGCAAGGGCACCGGCCGGCGATGCAACGGCCAGGCTGTCTGGAAATAGCTCAGCAGCATCACCGTCAGCGCGTACAGTTCAGCCAGCAGCAGGCCATAACCGAAAAAGGCATCCAGCAACGTTTCGAAGCCGAGCGTCTCGGTGATACGCCAATACATATAGCGCAGCGAGGTCGTGACCGACAGCACCACCATGGTCAGGGTGGCGAGCCGGCCGGCCACGCGGCGCAGCACCAGCGCGGCGACCAGGCAAGTGACGGCAAAGACCAGTTGCTGATAGAGGCCCATTTCGACCGCCACCGCCAGCACGAACAGCACCATGGCCAGCAGCAAGGCCAGCCACCGCACCAGCCCCGAGTGCCACATCCGCCAGCTCAGCAATTGGTCGCCCCAGCGCGACAGACGCCCCTGAGGCGGCGTGAAGGGATCGTGTTGGGTGCTCATGAACGGCTCTCGGCGTCACGTAATTGCTGCAACAACCACTGCCCGGCCGCCAGCAACTCGTTGCTGGATTGGCTGTACGGCGTGTTGTCGATCACGGTCTTGCCAAAGGCCAGCGCCTCGGCCACCGCGAGATCCCGATGCACCGACGCCACGGCACGGTCACCCAGCATGCTGCGGATGACCCGCAGGGCGTCCTTGGACAAGGGTGAGCTGCCGTCGGCCTGGTTGATCAGATATGCATGGCCAAGGAACTCGGGACGGCTTTCGCAATACTGCGCGATCAAACCTTCCATCAGCGGCAGGGTGGCAAACGAAGCGGCATCGGCCAACGTGACCACCAGCACGATATCGGCGCAGGACAGCGCCTGGCGCAGATAGACCGACGGTCCCGGCGGGGTATCGAGCAACACCACGGTCGAGGGCCCGAGATCAAGCGAGCGCAGATGACGCGCGAGCCAGCGCGGATCATCCTGCATCTGGCGCTCCAGGGTCTGGCGGTCATCCTCATTGACCTGACCGAAAGGCAGCAGGTGCACGCCGCCCTCCCCCAGCACGCTGATGTCGCGCCAGCGCGTGCCCGCCACGCTGGCGCGCGCCAGACCGCTGATGCCCGACTGGCGCTCGGCCCCCAGGTGCAGCCGCAAGGCATTCTGCGGATCCAGATCCACCAGCAGCGCAGGCTGACCCGCCTGCCGCAATGCCACGCCGAGATTGGCCGTGACCGTGGTTTTACCGACTCCGCCTTTGGCGGACACAATGGCTACCGTTTTCATTTTCTTGCCAACTGACTATGCGCCGGCGCCGCTGGGCGGCTGCGCGTCTGAACGATGGGCCTGGGCCAGACGGGCGAATACTCCCTTGAGGGAGGATGTCCCGGCCGCGGCGGAAGGCGTGGCGGTTTGCGCCGCCGGTGCCGCAGCGACGGCCGGTGCCGCCGCTTCAGGAATGGGCGCTGCAGGCGTGGGCACTGCGGCCACGGCAGCAGAGGCGAGCGCCACCGGTGCCACGGGCACGGCAACCTCGAGCACCGGCGCGGGCACGGG
>JAEWJD010000184.1 GCA_023386765.1 Pseudomonadota bacterium
AGTCGGTGATCACGGTCTGGGCGCGATTGATGGCAGCCAGATAGGCGCCGCGGGTGTAGTAGTAGCGCGCCACATGCACTTCGTTCATGGCGATGGCGTTGACCAGCCAGGTCATGCGCTTCTCGGCGTCGGGCGTGTACTTGCTGTCAGGAAAGCGCTCGACCAGCTCCCGGAAGGCATCGTAGGAAGCCCGCAGGCCCTTCGGATCGCGTTCGGCCGGGTCCTGGCCGGTAACGTTGGCCATGAAGGCGCTGGCCGGCGTGAAGTTGATCAGCCCCTTCAGATAGAGCATGTAGTCGGTGCCCGGGTGGCTCGGATAGAGCTGCTGGAAGCGATCGATGGCGGCCAGGGCCTGTTCGTTTTCGCTGTCCTTCCAGTTGACATAGGCCAGTTCGATGAGGGCCTGCTGGGCATAGTTGCCGAAAGGGTAGCGGCTCTCGATGGCGGTCAGGCGCTCGCGCGCCTCTTTCCAGTTGCCAGCGGAGATTTCTTCCTTGGCGTCGGCGTAGAGCTGTTCGGCGCTCCAGCCGGCTGTTTTGTCATACTTGGTGTCGGATGTACCGCAACCAGAGACCAGCAGCACGGCGGCCAAGGCCAGGGCCGCGCTCAGGGCCTTGCCACGGCGGGGATTCAGGAGAGCTGCGTTGCGGAGAATCACGAGAGTCGTTTCCTTGGTGATAGGATGCTGGGCTGATTATATGATTTGTGCCATGTCTGATACAGCCGCCTGCGTTGAACCGTCTTCCGATGACGAACCTTTGGCGATTCTCATCCCTGCAGGCACCCCCGGAGACCGCCTTGACAAGGTCCTTGCGGGCCTGATGCCGGGGCACTCCCGCAGCCGTCTGCAGGGCTGGATCGAGGCCGGCCACGTGCTGGTCAACGGCGCGCCGGCCAAGGTGCGCCAGGCCGTCGGCCCGGGCGACGTCCTGACCGTCTGGGAGCAGCCCGCGCCGGAGAGCCACGCTTTTACTGCAGAGCCGGTCGAGTTCGCCGTGGTTGATGAAAACCCGGACTGGATCGTTGTCAACAAACCGGCCGGCCTGGTCACCCATCCCGGTGCCGGAAACTGGAGCGGCACGCTGCTCAACGGCCTGCTGCACCGCTACCCCGAGTTGTCGCGGGTGGCGCGCGCAGGCATTGTTCATCGCCTGGACAAGGATACCTCTGGCCTCATGGTGGTGGCGCGCAATGAGTTGGCGCAAACCCATCTGGTGCGCCAGTTGCAGGCCCGCTCCATGGGGCGGGAGTACATCGCCCTGGTGCATGGCTGGCTGTCCGGCAGCGGCACGGTGGCGCGCGATATCGGGCGTGATGCCCGGGTGCCGGTGCGCATGAGCGTGGAGCGCCCCATCGCACCCAAACCGGCTGTCACGCATTACCAGGTGGCCCGCCAGGGTGTGGCCGCCGGCGGCGAGCGGGTGGCGGCGGTGGTCTGCCGCCTTGAGACCGGCCGCACCCACCAGATTCGTGTGCACATGGCCAGCCTGGGTCATCCGCTGCTGGCCGATACCATTTATGGCGGGCGCGCGCTGGCTGGCGCCTCGCGCCAGATGCTGCACGCGCGCGCCTTGCATTTCGATGATCCGGGCGGGCGCGGCGAGTTGTCCTTTGCCGCGGCCCCGCCCCAGGACATGCAAGACGTCGAGGAGGCACTGACATGGAACGCATGATGGCCGGCCTGCCGGTGGTTGCCGGGGCCGAGTGGCCCGGCGTGAAATATTTCTGCACGACGCGTGCCGGTGGCGTGGGCCAGGCCCCGTTCGATACCTTCAATCTCGGCATCCGGGCCGGCGATGCGCCCGAGGCTGTCGCTGAAAACCGCCGTCGCCTGGCGGCTGCGCTGCCGGGCGAGCCGCGCTGGCTGCGTCAGGTGCACGCCAATGCCGTGCACGATGCCGATGGGCCTGCCCCTCAGGGTGAGATCGCGGCCGATGCCAGTGTCACCACCCGTGCCGGGCAGGTGCTGGCGGTCATGGTGGCGGATTGCCTGCCCGTGTTGCTGGCGGATGCCCATGGGCAGGTCCTGGGTGCGGCGCATGCCGGCTGGCGCGGTCTGTCCAGCGGGGTGCTGGAGAACACCCTGGCCCTGATGCAGGCCAAGCGGCCGCAGGCGCAGGCCTGGCGCGCCTGGGTGGGGCCAGGCATCGGTCCGGCCCACTTCGAAGTGGGGGCCGATGTGCTGCAGGCCTTCGGTGCCGAAGGCGATGCCGAGGTGGCGGCGCATTTCAAGCCGGCCAGCCCGGGGAAGTGGTTGGCCGATCTGCCGGCGCTGGCGCGTCTGCGGCTGGCGCGGGCCGGGGTGCAAACCGTCGAGCTGAGCGGTTATTGCACTTACGGCGAGCAGAATCGTTTTTTTTCCTATCGGCGCGATCGCGAGACCGGCCGCATGGCGTTGCTGGCGTGGCTGGAACACGCGCCAGATTGATCTAAGTCAAACCGGGCTCAGTCCGAGCGTTCAGGCCCATGGGGTATGCTCCCGCCTGGCCTTGGATTACCCGGATTGACAGGCCCGGAGGCCGGATAGACCATCAAGGCGCGCAGTTCCGATAACAAGGTGTCGAAGTGACCGTCCAAATTTCTCCCTCATGGCCTGGTTCGGTAAGCATGGCGCCGCAAGCCCTGGCGGATATCCAGGCCGAGTTTTCCCAAGAGTGGCTGCGCATCTGCGACCAGGCCCAACGCGGCGAACTGGGCGCGCCTGCGGATCGCCGCTTTTCCAGCCCGGCCTGGCTGGCCGATGGGCAGCGCTTGCTGATGGCACATGCCTACCTGCTGTCGGCCCGGACCCTGAACCGGATGGTCGAGGCGGCGCAGGTCAGTGAGCCGGTGCGCAGCCGCCTGCGTTTCTCCGTCATGCAGTGGGTCGATGCACTTTCGCCGGCCAACTTCCTGGCGTTCAATCCCGATGCGCAGCAGGCCATCATCGACAGTGGCGGCAAGGCCTTGACGGCCGGGCTGGCCAATCTGATGGCGGACCTGAAAAAAGGGCGCATTACACAGACCGACGAAAGCCATTTCGAAATCGGGCGCAACGTGGCGACGACCGCAGGCGAGGTGGTCTATGAAAACCGCCTGATGCAGCTCATCCAGTATGCGCCGCTGACGCCGCGCGTGCATGCGCGCCCGCTGGTGGTGGTGCCGCCCAACATTAACAAGTACTACATCCTCGATCTGCAGCCCGAGAACTCCTTCGTGCGCCATGCCGTGCAGGCCGGGCATACGGTGTTCATCGTCTCGTGGCGCAACCCGCTGGACAGCGATCCCGACGATGTGGCACGCGCCACCTGGAGCGATTACCTCGACGAGGCCGTGTTGCCTGCGTTGTCCGTGGCCGGCGAGATCACCGCTCAGAAGCAGGTCAACGCGCTGGGCTTTTGTGTCGGCGGCACCATGCTCGCTTCGGCCCTCGCACTGGCCGAGGCGCGGGGTCAGAAGCCGGTAGCCTCGCTGACGCTGTTGACCTCGCTGCTGGATTTCCACGACACGGGGGTGCTCAAGGTCTTTGTCGACGAGGCGCATGCCCTGCTGCGTGAACAGCAGATGGGGCAGGGCGGCCTGATGCCGGCGCGCGACCTGGCGACCACCTTCTCCTTTCTGCGGCCCAATGAGCTGGTCTGGAACTATGTGGTCAACAACTACCTGAAAGGCCAGACACCGCCGGCTTTCGATCTGCTCTTCTGGAATGCCGACAGCACCAATCTGCCCGGCCCCTTCTTCACCTGGTATTTCCGCAATACCTATCTTGAGAACAATCTGAAAGTGCCGGGCGGCACGCAGGCCGGCGGCGTCGGCCTGGACCTTACCCGCCTGGGCATGCCGGCCTATATCTACGGCTCGCGCGAGGATCACATCGTGCCGTGGCAGGCGGCCTATGCCTCGACGCAGGTGCTGCGCGGCCCCGCGCGCTTCGTGCTGGGCGCTTCCGGGCATATTGCGGGGGTGATCAATCCGCCGGCCAAGCAACGCCGCAGCTATTGGTGCAGCGGCGAGGCCCGGTCTCTGCCGGGCGACCCGCAGGCCTGGCTGGCCGAGGCCGAGGAGCATCCCGGCAGCTGGTGGCCGGATTGGCTGGACTGGCTGGCCCCGCATGCGGGCCGGCGCGTGGCAGCGCCGCGCACTGCCGGCAGCAAAGCCTATCCGCCCATCGAGCCCGCCCCCGGGCGCTACGTGAAAGTGCGGGCGACCTGAGCGTCCGCGGCAATTATCTGGTGATTATCAATCTGAGCGGGTCGAATAGGAGGAAGTCAAAATGAGCGGAAAACTGGCGTATGTGACGGGCGGCATGGGTGGCATCGGGACCTCTATTTGCCAGCGCCTTGCCAAGGACGGCTTCCGCGTGGTGGCCGGTTGTGGTCCGAGCCGCAATTACCAGCAATGGCTGGATGAACAGGCCGCCCAGGGTTATACCTTTTATGCCTCGGTAGGCAACGTTTCGGATTGGGACTCCACGGCGGAGGCCTTCGCTCGCATCCGCGCCGACCTGGGCGAGGTCGATGTGCTGGTCAACAATGCCGGCATCACGCGCGACGGCCTGTTTCGCAAGATGACGGTCGATGACTGGCGCGCGGTGATCGATACCAACCTGAACAGTCTGTTCAACGTGACCAAGCAGGTCATCGATCCCATGGTCGAGCGCCAATGGGGGCGCATCATCAACATCAGCTCCGTCAACGGGCAGAAGGGCCAGTTCGGCCAGACCAACTACTCCACCGCCAAGGCGGGTATCCACGGCTTCACGATGGCGCTGGCCCAGGAAGTCGCCAGCAAGGGCGTCACGGTCAACACCATCTCGCCGGGCTATATCGGCACCGACATGGTGCGGGCCATCCGCCCCGACATGCTGGAGAAAATCGTGGCGACCATCCCGGTGCGCCGTCTGGGCTCGCCCGAAGAGATCGCCTCGATCTGCTCCTGGTTGGCCAGCGACGAGTCCGGCTTTGCCACCGGAGCAGACTTCTCGCTCAACGGCGGCCTGCACATGGGCTAACGCGATTTTCCGGGCCGGCCTGCGCCGGTCCGGCAAAGCCCGTAAAATAGTTTAGATTTGAAAAATATCGATCCTGGTGACCGCCATGACCCAAGCACAATCCGACGCGCCTCAGCGTCTGATCAAGAAGTACCCGAATCGCCGTTTGTACGATACGCAGACCAGCACCTACATCACGCTGGCTGACGTCAAGCAGCTGGTTCTGGCCGACGAAGTGTTCCAGGTGGTCGATGCCAAGAGCGGCGAGGATCTGACTCGCAGCATTCTGCTGCAGATCATTCTTGAAGAAGAAGGCGGCGGCATGCCGATGTTCTCGGCCAGCATGCTGTCGCAGATCATCCGTTTCTATGGGCACGCCATGCAGGGCATGATGGGTTCCTACCTGGAAAAGAACATCCAGGCCTTCATCGAGATCCAGCAGCGTATGGCCGAGCAGTCCAAGGGCCTGTACGGCAGCCAGTTCGGGCCCGAGGCCTGGACGCAGTTCATGAACGTGCAGACGCCGATGCTGCAGAAGATGATGAACAACTACATCGACCAGAGTAAAAATCTGTTCGTGCAGATGCAGGACCAGATGCAAGACCAGACGCGGGCCATGTTCTCCAATTTTCCTTTCCCGCCGGGACAGGGTGGGCGTAAGTAACATCGTCTGCTAATGCATTGGGCGCTCTACGGAGCGCCCTTTTGTTTTTATGAAGGGCCTGAAATTCAGGAGACTGTCAGCGCTGCGCTTTTATCATTAATAAGAACACTTATTATTTAGATTGCTTTCGTAAGCTGACACTTACCGAGGAAAAGCTCATGTTGAAGAAGGCCCTTTGGGTGGCTCTGGCCGCTATGACTGTCTCCGGTGCCGCGCAGGCCGTCGAGTACCCGATCGGCGAGCCGGTCGAAAAAGGCGGCATGGAAATCGGCGCGGTCTACCTGCAACCGGTCGAGATGGATCCGCCGGGAATGATGCGCGCGGCCAAAGACTCGGACATCCACCTGGAAGCCGACATCCACGCCCTGGCCAACAACCCGACGGGCTTTCCCGAAGGCGAGTGGATGCCTTACCTGGTGGTGAACTTCGAGATCCAGAAGGTCGGCAGCCAGAATGTGCAAAAGGGCGAACTGATGCCCATGGTGGCCAACGATGGCCCCCACTACGGTGACAACGTCAAGCTGGAAGGCCCGGGCAAGTACAAGCTCAAGTACACCATTCTGCCGCCCACGGCCAACAAGATGTCGCACTTCGGGCGTCACATCGACAAGGAAACCGGCGTGGGTCCCTGGTTCGATCCGATCCAGCTGGAGTATGAATTCGTCTACGCCGGTACCGGCAAGAAGGGCGGGTACTGATCGTGCGCATCCTGTGGGCGTTTTTGTTTGCGGTGTTGCTGGGCGGGCCCTTGAGCGCGCAGGCTTCGGACCTGCCGACGTTCACGCTCACGTTCAAGCCGGACGGCACTTTCGAGCCGGCCCGGCTCGAGGTGCCGGCGGGCCGCTTCAAGATTGAACTCGTCAACGAAAGCAACGAGCCGGTCGAGTTCGAGAGCATCCCGCTGCGCAAGGAGAAAGTGCTTGGGCCAGGCGTCAGATCGTTCGTCGTGATCACGATTTCCCGGCCCGGCGAGTATCCCTTTTTCGACGACTTTCACCCCGACGTGAAAGGGACGCTGGTCGTCAAGCCCAAGGACTGAGCCCGGACGGGCGTTATGGAACAGGTCGCATTCATTGTCTGGCGCGAAAGCGTCGAAGCCCTGCTGGTGGTGGGCATTCTGTACTCGTGGCTGCGCGCAACGCCGCAGGGGCGCCGTGGGCTGCCCTACCTCTGGGGGGGCGTGGCGGCAGGGCTGGGGCTGGCCGTCATGCTGGCGCTGGTGTTGCTGGGCGTCTCTGAATGGCTCAGCGATACCGGGCAGGAATGGTTCCAGGCCGGGATGTCGTTGCTGGCCTGCCTGCTGGTGGTACAGATGGTCGTGTGGATGCGCAGCCATGGCCGCACGCTCAAGAATGAACTTGAGTCCGGCGCGCGTGCCTCGGCCGCGCACGACAGCTGGTGGGGCGTGCTGGTCTTGGTGATGATCGCGGTCGCCCGCGAGGGCAGCGAGACGGTGGTGTTCCTCTACGGCACGGTGGCCGCCGCCCGCGACGGAGGCAGTCCTGCGATGCTGGCACTGGCCGGGCTGGGCGGCTTTGTGGTCGCCCTGGCGACATTCTGGCTGCTGCAGCTGGGCGGCAAGCTGATTACCTGGCGGCGTTTTTTCCGCATTACCGAAGTGTTGCTTCTGCTATTGGCCGGTGCCTTGCTGGTCGGCGGCCTGGATCACCTGATTTCGCTGGATGTGTTGCCGACCCTGATCGATCCGGTCTGGGACAGCGCCTGGTTGCTCGATGACAGCAGCGGCGTAGGCAAGATTCTGGCTGACTTCGCGGGCTATCGCGCGTATCCGGCACTCAGTTCGGTGCTGCTCTGGCTGGTGTACTGGCTGGTGGTGTGGGCGCTGCTGCGCCGTGCCGATCGCCGCGTCGGCGTACCGGCCCGCTAAGAGGATTTCCGCTCACAGGATTGCATCATGGTTTCTTCGCTGGGCCGCATGACGGCCCGCCTGGCCGGTTTTCTTCGCGATCATGCCTCGCTGTTGCGCAAGCTGCAGTGGGGCATTGTCGCGATTTACGCCTTCTTATTGCTGGTCCCGCCGTTCCTGCCCCTGCCGGACTATACGGCGTCGGTCTTCAACAACCTGACGGTGCTGGCGCAGTTTGCCTTCTGGGGTGTGTGGTGGCCGTTCGTGTTGCTGTCCATGCCGCTGCTGGGGCGAGCCTGGTGCGGCTGGTTCTGTCCGGAAGGCATGCTGACCGAATGGGCCAGCGAGCGTGGCCAGGGACGCGCCATCCCGAAATGGATGCGTTGGGGCGGTTGGCCCTTCGTGGCCTTTGTGCTCACCACGGTCTATGGCCAACTGGTGAGTGTCTACCAGTATCCGCTGGCCGTGCTGGCCATCCTGGGCGGCTCGACCGTGGCGGCCATGATCGTGGGTTTTCGCTATGGCCGCAGCAAGCGTGTCTGGTGTCGCTATCTCTGTCCGGTCAACGGTGTTTTCAATTTGTTGGCCAAGCTGGCGCCCTGGCACTACAAGGTCGATGAACAGGCCTGGCGTCATCCGGTGATCCGAATCGAACCGATCAACTGTGCGCCGTTGGTGCCGCTGCGCCACATGAAGGGCGCCGGTGAGTGCCATATGTGCGGGCGGTGCAGCGATTATCGCGGCGCCATCGCGTTGACGCCGCGCTCGCCCGAGGCCGAGATCGTGCACGTGGCCGAGGGCGATGCCTGGCAGACCGCCTTGATCTGTTTTGGTTTGATGGGCGTGGCCATCGGTGCCTTCCTGTGGAGCGCCAGCCCCTGGTTCGTCACGTTCAAGCAATGGCTGGCGACCTGGCTCATCGGGCATGACATTACCTGGCCGCTGATCGACAACGCGCCCTGGTTCATCCTGACGCACTATCCCGAGGTGAATGACAGCTTTTCCTGGCTGGACGGCCTGGGGATCCTGACGTTCGTCGTGGGCGCCACCGCCTGTGTCGGGGGCGCGAGTTTCGTGGCGCTGTGGCTGGCCAACCGCCTGGCGCCGCCAGCACAGGCCGCCACGCCGATGACAGGGGTGCACAAGTTGGCACAGGCTTTGATTCCCTGTGCCGGGGTGGGGGTGTTCCTGGGGCTGTCGGCCACCACCATCACGTTGCTCAAGCACGAAGGGGTAGGCACCAGTTGGGTGTTGCCGCTGCGTTTCACCTTGCTGACCCTGGCACTGGCCTGGACCTTGCGGCTGCTGGGCCGGATCATGCTGCGCCGGCCCGGCAATCCGTGGCGCCGTGTGCTGGCCTGGGGTGTGGCGGGGGCCGGCCTGTTGCCATTCTGTATGGCCTGGTGGCTGTTCTTCGTGGTCTGGTGAAAACAGCAGGCAGCTGTATCTGTCGGCCGCCTGGTGCGGCCGATATAGTACCGGCTCGTTCATCGTTTACCGGAAACTGCCCGTATGGCCGACTTTCGCTACCGCCTGGTCAATGTCTTCGCCGAATCGCTGTTTGGCGGCAACCCCCTATGTGTGTTCGAGGACGCCCGGGGCATGTCGGAGGCCGACATGCGGGCCCTGGCTCTGCAATTCAACCTGTCTGAAACCACGTTCGTGCTGGAACGTGCGGCGGGCCGCGCGCAGGTGCGCATCATGACGCCGACGCACGAGATGCCTTTTGCCGGTCATCCTTCGCTGGGGACGGCGTGGGTGTTGCAGCAGCTGGGGGTCGCTCGCGATGGCACGGTGACGCTGGACCTGGCCGCCGGCGCGGTGCCGGTATCGGCTTGCGGTGCCGTCTGGACGCTGGCGGCACCGGCCGCGACCCGCCTGCGCCAACGTCCTTCGGCGCTATCGCGCCAACAGGTGGCAAGCTGCCTGGGCTTGCCCGTTGAGGCGCTGGCGGGCGACCCGGTATGGGTCGACACCGGGGTGGAGCAATGCGTGGTCCCGCTGGTGTCGGCGCAAGCCGTGCAGCAGGTCCAGCCGCGCGACATGGATCGCTGGGAGGCGGCCCGCGATGGGCGGCGTGTGCTCTACCCGGTGGCTTTCACCGGTGAACGACGCCAGGGCAGGGAGGTCGTCAGCGCGCGCTACTTCGCGGTCAAGGGCAGCGGTGTCATGGAGGATCCGGGCACCGGCTCGGCGTGCGCCAATCTGGGCGGTTGGTTGCTGGGCCAGCGGCGCGTCGTTACCGGTGGGGTAGTGGTGGAACAGGGCGACCAGATGGGACGACCCTGCCGGTTGTATCTGGATCTCGGCCCACAGGGCGAGATCCATGTCGGCGGTCAGGTGATCGGCCTTGGCGAGGGCGTGGTGCACCTGCCCTGATGCAGGCCGCCGGGATAGAAAAAACGGGCCTCGACAGGGAGGCCCGTTTTTATTTAGCGTGACGGCCATGCCGTCAGCGTGGCGGCTTACTTGCCGCGGGTCGGATCGACCTTGATTTCATTGCGTACCTGGTGCACGCCGTCGATGCCACGCGTCAGAGTGGCGGCCTGTTCAGCCTGCGCGCCGGTGGCGACCGTGCCGCTGAGGGTGACCACGCCGTTGTTGGTCTCGACCGCGATGTCCAGGGCGCTCAGGTCGGCTTCGCCGACGATGGCCGCCTTGACCTTGGTCGTGACTGCCGCGTCGCTGGTGTATTCACCGACGGACTGCTTGGGCTGCGCTTCGGCGGCATGGGCGCTCAGGCCCAGCAGCGCAGCGCTGCTACCCAGGGTGATGGCGGCGATCAGTTTGGAAATGGTCATGGTCGTTCTCCTTTGCGTTTGCGGGGGAGGGGCCGCGCCCGGACCCGGCGGGTGGGCGCGGTGAGGTCTATTTCTTGCGCAGCGCGCCGCTCAGGATGGAGAGCAGGGCCAGCACCAGAAATACGAAGAACAGGATCTTGGCGATGCCGGCGGCACCGGCGGCGATGCCGCCAAAGCCGAGCACGGCGGCAATGATGGCGATCACGAAGAAAACGGCTGCATAGTGAAGCATGGTGGTTCTCCTCGAATAATGAGGCGTCTAGGGGACGCTCAACGGTTCTGATCGAAGAAGTCCTGTACTTCCTTGCGCGCCTCTTCGCGCGTCTTGCCATAACGTTCCTGTACCAGACCGGCCAGTTGTTCGGCATTGCCTTGGGTCTGCGTGAGCTCGTCGTCGGTGAGCTTGCCCCAGGCGGTCTTGGCCTTGCCGGTGAGTTGTTTCCACTTGCCTGCGATGATGTCGTTATTCATAGCACCTCCATTCATGGCTTGGCGGGAATGCCTGCCCGTTGCGTTCAGATCGGAAAACAGCGGGCACGGGTCAACACTAAGGCAGGCCTTTGCAGAGGGTCAAACCAAGGCTGTCGGTGAATGTAACAAGGAAGGCGGGCCCGGGCGCGGGCCGGGCGCCTGGGGGCCAGGAGGGGAGGGAGCCGGCGGGATCAAAGACCCCGCCGGGTTACATCCCGGCGCATCCTGCAGCAGGATCGTACCGGTCAGGTAAGAAAATCTGACCGGATCGGCCGCCAGTTCGACGGGTTCAGGCCGGATTGGCCGCCCGACGGGTGAGGTAATCCAGGGCTGCTTCCACCTGATCCACCAGGATCAGGCACAGTTCACCGGGTTGGAGCTGTTCCAGCGCCCGGTCGATGGCGGCGAATTCGCCGCGGATCTCCTCGATATGACGGCTGCGGGTCGCGCCCTGCAGACCCTGGCGCAGCAAGGCGATGACTTCACCGTCGGCGCGGCCGCGCTGACACTGGTCTTCGTAGAGAAACACACTGTCGAAGTGCGCGCCCAGGATCTCGGTCTGTTGGCGCAGGTCTTCGTCACGCCGGTCGCCGGCGCCGCTGATGACCACGCTGCGTCGCGTGGCCGGCAGGGCCTGAACGGCCTGGGCCAGCGCCTGGATGGCATCCGGATTGTGTCCGTAGTCGGCGATCAGGGTCGCGCCCCGATAGTCGAACATATTGAAGCGGCCCGGGACCGTGCCGGCATCGGAGACGAAACTGGCCAGCCCGGCCCGGATGAGCGCCCAATCCAGCCCTACGGCCCAGGCCGCGGCGATGCTGGCCATGGCGTTCTCGACCTGAAAGCCGATGCGTCCGCCCAGGGTAAGCGGAATGTCGGCCAGAGGCAGCCGCAGGACCTGTTCGCCTTCGGCCGCCCCCCTGGGGTAATAGTAGCGGGTCCGCCCCCGAG
>JAEWJD010000397.1 GCA_023386765.1 Pseudomonadota bacterium
CAACCGGAAGACAACCCGCTTGGCGCCTGGGATGTGCGCAGCGAAATCGAGGGCCGCCCGGAAGGCCCGCTGGCCGGCAAGCGCGTGGTCCTCAAGGACAATATCTGCCTGGCCGGCGTGCCCATGATGAACGGGGCGGCCACGCTGCGCGGTTACGTGCCTGACCAGGATGCCACCGTGGTCACGCGCATCCTGGATGCCGGTGGCCGCATCGTGGGCAAGGCCCATTGCGAGTATTTCTGCGTCTCCGGCAGCAGCCATACGAGCGCTGCCGGCGTGGTGCGCAACCCGCGCAATCCCGATCATTCGGCTGGCGGCTCCTCGTCGGGGGTGGCCGCGCTGGTGGGCGCGGGCGAGGCCGACATGGCCATCGGCACCGACCAGGGCGGATCGGTGCGCATTCCCGCCGCCTACTCCGGCATCTATGGCATGAAGCCCACGCATGGCCTGGTGCCCTACTCCGGCATCATGCCGATTGAAATGACGCTCGATCACGCCGGCCCCATGACGGCCAATGTGGCCGACAACGCCCTGCTGCTCGACGTGATCGCCGGCGGTGACGGGCTGGATCCGCGCCAGCAGCAGCTGCCGCCGGCACGCCCCTCCTACCAGGCCGCGCTTGGCTTGCCGGCCAAGGGCCTGCGCATCGGTGTCGTCACCGAGGGCTTTGGCTGGCATAACAGCGATCCGGTGGTCGATGAGGCGGTGCGCGAGGCCGCGCGCCGCCTGGCCAGCCTGGGTGCCGAAGTGGTGGAGCTGTCCATTGCGCTGCATCGCCAGGGCCATGCCATCTGGACGCCGATTGCCGTGGAAGGCACCACGCAGCAGATGAAGGGGTATAACTACGGAACGAACTGGAAGGGGCTATATGTGACCGGCCTGATGCAGGCGCAGCGCCATTGGCGCGACCACGCCGACGAGTTCCCGCATGACGTCAAGACCTGCCTGCTGGCCGGCGAGTATTTCCATGCCCGTTACGGCGGGCAGTACTACGGCAAGGCCCAGAACCTTGCGCGCCGTCTGCGCCAGGCCTATGACCAGGCACTGGCCGGGGTGGATCTGCTGCTGATGCCGACGGTCCCCATGCGCGCTCCGCGCCTGATCGGCGGCGATGCCGAGCCGGGTGTGTTCGTGACCCGTGCGCTCGAGATGAATGCCAATACCGCGCCCTTTGACGTCACCGGCCATCCGGCCATGTCGGTGCCTTGCGCGCTGCGTGATGGTCTGCCGGTCGGCATGATGCTGGTGGGCCGTTACTTCGACGAGTCCACCGTCTATCGCGCGGCCCACGCCTTTGAACAATCGTTCGACTGGACGGCCCTGTGATGACGCGCGACGGTTATCGGGTCGGCCTGCTGTTCTCGCATGAGAGCCTGACCGCCGCCACCGAGATCACCCAGGAAAACGCCACGCTGATGGCCATTGACGAGGTCAATGACGCCGGCGGTATCGGCGGGATCGCGCTGGTGCCGGTGAGCGCGCGCGTGGGCGCCCAACCGCCCGACTACCGTCAGGCGGCCGAGTGGCTGTGCGACAGCCAGCGGGTGCCGCTGATCTTTGGCACGCATATGTCGAGCACCCGCAAGGCCGTGCTGCCGGTGGTCGAGAGCCGTCGTGCCCTGTTGTGCTACGCAACCCTCTACGAAGGGTTCGAGTACTCGCCCAACTGCTTCTATGCCGGCTCGGTGCCCAACCAGAACTCGGTGCAGCTGGCCAGCTATGTGATCCGTCATTTCGGCAACCGGGTGCTGTTCATCGGTGGCCAGTATGTCTATCCGCGCGAGTCCAACCGCATCATGCGCGAGCTCTACGAGCAGGCTGGCGGCGAGGTGGTCGACGAGGTCTATCTGCCGCTGAATGCGCCGCAGCAGGATCTGCGGGACGTGCTCGCGCGTGCCGTGGCGCTGCGCCCGGATGCCATCTATTCGACCATGGTGGGGCGCGACATCGTCAAACTCTATCGCGCTTACCGCGAGCTGGGCCTGGACCCGGCGCGCATGCCCATCGTCAGCCTGGCGACCAACGAGACCGACGTGGCGGCCCTGAGCGCCGAGCAGGCCGAAGGCCATATCACCGCCGCGCCCTATTTCGCCAGCCTGGACAGCGCGACCAGCCGCCGTTTTTCCCGGGCCTATCAGGCCCGTTTCGGCGAGGACAGCCCGATCACTGCCGGCGCGGAGGCCGCTTATTTCCAGGTGCATCTGGTGGCCGAGGCGGCCCGGCGGGCCGGCACACTGGGCCTGCCGGAGCTGGTCGGCGCGCTGGCCGGCGCCAGTTTCGAGGCGCCGCAGGGTCTGGTGACGGTCGATGGCAGCACGCAGCACACTTCGCTCTGGCCGCGCATCGCACGCATCAATGCGCGCCGCGAGTTCGAGGTGATCTATGCCGCCGGCGCCGCCGTGCGGCCGGTGCCGTATCTGGTGGACCACGCGCTGGATCCTCAGGCGCTGGTGTCGCCGTGACTGCGCCCGGCCAACGGCGGCCCGCCCGCAGCACGACCGCCCTGCGCGAGCTCAATAGCCTGCGGGTGCTGTTGTTGCATCCACAGGATGCCGAGTCGCGCCTGCTGATGTCGCACCTGCGGCGCATCGGCTGCGCGCCAATCCAGCAGTGGCCCCTGCCTGCGCGGCTGGATACCGAAGCTGACGTGGTGGTGCTGCCGATCGAGGAAGACCAGCGCGACGCCATCCTGTGTCTGGCCGACAGCCTGACCGAACTGAGCCCGCCGCTTATCGGCATCGTCGAGTATGAAAACCCCGCCACCTTGCAGCTGGTGCTGCAAAGCGGCTGCACTGGCGTGATCGAGCGTCCGGTGCGGCCCTTCGGCCTGTTGACCCAGTTGCTGCTCACCCGCACGGCCTGGCGTCAGCAGGCGGCCTCGCTGGCCCATGTGCGCAAGCTGGAGGGCCGCTACGCTGCGGTCAGCAAGGTGGCCACGGCCAAGGCCCTGCTGATCGCCCGCGAGGGCATCACCGAGCACGAGGCGCATCGCCAGATCCAGGGCCGTGCCATGACGACGCGCTCCTCGCTTGAGGACACGGCGCAAACCATCATCAACGAACTCTCCTGATCCCATGTCTTCTTTTGCTTTCCAGACCGTTCCCCATCTCGTTGTCGAACCCGGGCTGGCCCGCCGCCTGGGCGAGCTGCTGCGCGAGCGCCATGCCGGCCGCCGCGCGGTGCTGGTGACCGATGGCTTTCTGCATCGCAGTGGTGTGCTCCAGCCGGCGCTGGACAGCCTGGCCGCACATGGCTGGCAGACCCTGGTCATCGATGATGTGGTGGCTGATCCGCCCGAGGCCGTGGTCGAGGCGGCCGCGCAGCGTGCCCGCGCCTTTGCCGCCGATCTGGTGATCGGCTTTGGCGGCGGCTCGTCCATGGATGTGGCCAAGCTGGTGGCCGTTCTGTGCCAGGACGAGCAGGCGCTGTCCGCCATGTACGGCGTCAACCAGGTGCGCGTGGCGCGTCTGCCGCTGATCCAGGTGCCGACCACGGCGGGCACCGGATCGGAGGTCACGCCGATTTCCATCGTGACCACGGGCGAAACCACCAAGAGCGGCGTGGTGGCGCCCCAACTCTATGCCGATGCCGCCTATCTGGATGCCGAGCTGACGGTCGGGCTGCCTGCGGCCGCGACGGCAGCTACCGGGATCGACGCCATGGTGCATGCGATCGAGGCCTATACCAGCAAGCGCCTGAAGAATCCGCTGTCGGATCATCTGGCGGTGCTGGCCCTGCGGCTGCTGAGCGCGAATCTGCTGACCGCCTGCCGTGATGGCGCGGACCTTCAGGCCCGTTCTGACATGTTGCTGGGCGCCATGCTGGCTGGCCAGGCCTTTGCCAATGCCCCGGTGGGCGGTGTGCATGCGCTGGCCTATCCGGTGGGCGGGATCTTCCATGTGCCGCATGGCCTGTCCAATGCCCTGGTGCTGCCCGCCGTGCTGCGCTTTAACGCCCGGGCGGCCGCGCCGCTGTATGCGGAACTGGGCCAGGCCGTGGGCCTGCCTGTCAGCGCCGATGCCGACAGCGGCGCGGCCGCCTTCATCGCGTTTCTGGAGGACCTGATCCGCCAGGCGCAGCTGCCGCAGGGCCTGCGGGCAGTAGGGATCGGCCAGGAAGACCTGCCGGCCTTGGCGCGCTCGGCGATGCAGCAGCAACGCCTGCTGATGAACAACCCATTGCCGATCGACGAGGCACAAGCCCTGGCGATCTATCAGGCGGCCTACTGAGCGGGGGAGGCGGGCGGCAGGCCGTCCAGGGCTTGAAGCACCTCGCCGGATGTCGTGGTGTGGCCGAAGTGATGCTGCCACAGGCGAGCGCCCAGCTGGCCCGAACGGTCCAGCGAAGAGCCGACCGTGAGATCGCGCAGCAGCGTGGGCATGAGCCCGGCGTCGAACAGCGCAAAGCCGGCAGCCAGGACACAGGTGTCGGCCTGGATACCGCAGACCAGCACGCGCTGGGGTGCCTGTTCCTTGAGATACCCGATCAGGGACGGGGGCGGCGCGTAGCCATGCTTGATGAATACGCGTGCAGCCCGGACCAGGCTGTGGTCGTCGGCCGCCGGCGTCCAACCCAGCTGGCGGGCAAAGGGTGTGACGTGCTCATCGTGTTGCTCGACGGTGGCCACGGCCGGGAGCCGGCGGGCCAGGGCGTCAATGCCGCGCAGCAGCCAGTCTGGCGGCGAAAAGGTGGCTTGCACGTCAATGATCAGCAGGATCTGGCGCATGACGGACCTCGATCGGGATGCCGGATTGGGATGGGCTCAGGCCCGCAAATCCTGGGCCGGTGCGGCGAAGCGTTGCAGTGCGTCGCCTTCGAAGCGGAAGTACTGCTTGTCTTCGATGAGTGAAGCCCCCAGGGATTGATAGAACGCGCCGGCGCGTGGGTTGGAGCGCTCGGCCGTCCAGTCCAGCCGAGAGCAGCCTTGTGCCAGGGCCACCTCGGCAATGAAGCGCATCAGGGCCCTTCCGGCGCCCAGGCCGCGCGCCTGGTGTGAGACGAACAGTTCCTTCATATAGGCCTGGCCGGTGCGCCGGGGGCCGGGATGGACCACGGTGAAACTGGCGAACCCGACCAGGGCGTGCGCCTGACGCGCGGCAATGATGCGCATGCTGGAGTCCGGCGACAGCACGCGTTCGCGCAGATAGACCAGCATTTCCTGGGGGCTGACGCTGCCCGTGCCGAAATAATAGTCTTCCATCTCGACGAACAGGCCGGTGAGGGCCTGGGCGTCTGCGAGACTGCATCGTTCGATTTTCATGGTCTGTGGCGTTTTCTGTTCAAGGCGCAGGCGGGGGCCGGACTGCCATCGTGACAGGCCATTGTGGCATCTCCCCTGAAGCGCCGGGCCCGCCCCGCCTCAGCCGAACTTGCGCCGTGCATCCAGCGCCAGGCCGGTGCCGATGCTGCCGAACAGATCCCCCTCGACGCTGCGCGCCTCGGGCAGCAGCGCCGAGATGCGCTCGCGCAGACAGGGTACGCGGCTGGAGCCGCCGGTAAAGAACAGGGTATCGACGTGGCTGACGCCGGCCTGTTGAAGCAGCTTCTCCACCGTGACCTGGATGCGTGCGATCAGGCTGTCCATGGCGAGGTCGAAGGCAGGCCGTGCAATGTCCGACGTCAAGCCGGGGGCGATGCGCGACAGGTCGATACAGGTGGCCGGCGCTTCGGACAGGGCGATCTTGGCCTGTTCGACCTGGATGGCGACCCAGTGGCCCTCGCGGTTCTTGATCAGCGTCATCAGGTGGCCGATCTTGTCGCGCTCCAGCGCCTGGGCCTGGATGAAGGCAAAGGTGTCGGCCGCCTTGCGCGTGTACGCCTGGTTGATGGTGTGCCAGCAGGCCAGGTTGGTGTATTGCGTGGAGGGCACGTCCTTGCCGGTCTTCAGTTGCCCGCCCAGGCCGAACAGCGGCATCACGTGCGCCAGGCTCAGCTGCTTGTCGAAGTCGGTCCCGCCGATGTGCACGCCGCCGTGGGCCAGGATGTCATCACGGCGGTCGTCCCGCGCGGCGCGTTGCGGCCCCAGCCGGATCAGCGAAAAGTCGGAGGTACCCCCGCCGATATCGATCACCAGCACCAGCTCTTCGCGTTCGATCTGCGACTCGTAGTCAAACGCGGCCGCCATCGGCTCATACTGGAAATCGATCTCCCGCAGGCCCACGGCGCGTGCGATCTCGCCCAGCGTGTCCTGGGCCAACTGGTCGGCCTTGGGGTCGTCATCGACGAAAAATACCGGGCGGCCCAGCACCGCGGCTTCGAAGCTGCGTCCGGCAGCCTGTTCGGCGCGTGCCTTGAGCTCACCGATGAAGCGCGTGATCAGCGTCTTGAAGGGCAAGGCGCGGCCGGCCACTTCGGTGTGGCCTTCCATGAGCGAGCTGCCCAGCAGGCTTTTCATGGAGCGCATCAGGCGTCCGTCGTAGCCCGCCACATAGTCGGCGATGGCGGCGCGGCCAAAGCTGACGTCGTTGTCTTCGTCGTGAAAGAAGATGGCCGACGGCAAGGTCGGCTTGCCGTCTTCCAGGGTGAGCAGGACGTCCTGTCCCGGGCGCATCCAGCCCACGGTGGAGTTGGAAGTGCCGAAGTCGATGCCGCAGGCAGTCATGGCGAACCAGGAAAAAAATGGCGCACCAGTGTAGCGCAGGCCGATGACACGGCAGCCCTGCCGCCGCCGTGCCGGGCCGGCCCGTCTAGCGGGGCACGGCGAGAAATTCGCGCGGCGTGGTGGTGAGGAACTCGAAGCCGTCCTCGGTGATGAGCAGCGTATCGGAATGCTGCAAGCCGCCCCACTCCGGCACCCGGATATTGGGTTCGAAGGTGATCAGCATGCCGGGCTCCAGCACCTCGGTCGAACGGGAGTCCAGTGTCGGATGCTCGTGCGCGCCCAGGCCCAGGCCATGCCCGATGCGTCCGGGCACGTAGCGCTCCAGGCCGAGACGGATGTACTCCTGTCTGGCCAATTGGTAGAGCTGCGCGCCGGTCACGCCAGGACGGATATGGGGCTGCACCTTGGCACGGATCTCCAGGATGGCGTCATAAGCGGCCTGCCGTTCTGCCGGCAGCGTGCCAACGGCGACTGAGCGTTCGTTCTCGGCGTGAATACCGTTGCAGTTGGCCCAGATGAGGATCATCGCGATTTCGCCGGCTTGTGGCACGCGCAGCGACGGATTGTCGGTGTTGATCAGGACGCGCTCGCCCGTCAGGCACCAGCACCACAGACCGTTGTGCACGCCGCCTTCGAGGCTGCCGAAGTCGCACACCTCGATGTCCGGATACTGCTCCAGCCAGACGCGGTTCATTTCATTCTGTGCCGCCACGGCCACGCCGCGTTCGCTGGCCCCGTCGGCCAGTGCGCGCAGGGCCGCGTCCATGCCGGCGTCGGCCAGCTGGGCCGCGATGCGGGCATCGCGGATCTGCTGTGCATCTTTGACGAGACGGGCGTGCTGGACGATGTCGCTGACATCCTTCAGGCGTGCGCCGGGGAAGCGCGCCTGGAAGGTGGCCAGCAGGTTGGCAGGCAGCCAGTCGCCCTCGAAGCCGATGGTCGCTTCGGATACCCCCTTTTCCTTGAGGATCTCCTGCAGCGCGTCGAGCCAGTTCGGGCCCATGGTGACCTTGGTGGACCAGGCGCCATACAGGCGGATGTCGTCGACCCAGGCCGAGGCGCGGGCGTGGTCATCGCGCAGTGCGTGCACCAGGATGCACGAGGCGCCTTCGGCGGGCACCACGGCGATCACCGGGTGGCTGTAGATGATGGGGTTGAAGCCGGAAAGAAAGAAACTGTTTTCCGGTTTCATTGAGATAAGCACATCCACGCCGGCCTGGGCGAGCCGGGCCTGGATGGTGCGCACGCGTGGCGGCACGTTGCCGGGCGAAAGAGAGGTCATGGCTGGGATCCTGAAGAAAGAGGGGCAGGCGTTACTGGACGGAAATGCCAGCGCGGGTGACGAGGTTTTGCCAGTCCTGGATTTCCTGTTCGACGAAGCGCTGGGCATCGGCCGGCGAGGTGCCTTCGGCGTCGATGCCGATGGCTTTCAGGCGGGTTTTGACAGCATCGTCCTGGATCGCCTCATTGATGGCCTGGCTGAGTCTCTGTGTGATGTCGGCTGGCGTACCGCTGGGTACCGAGAAGGCAAACCAGTTCGAGCCGATCATGTCGGGCACGCCCGCTTCGACGGCGCTGGGCACGTCGGGAAGCACGGCGCTGCGCTGTGCGCTGGTGACCATCAGCGCCTTGAGCTTGCCGGTCTTGATGAACTCCAGCGTCGAGGCGATGGCGGGGAAGGCCATCTGCACTTCATTGGCCATGAGGGCCTGGATGGCCGAACTGCCGCCCTTGTACGGGATGTGCATCAGTTGTGCGCCGGTCAGCGATTGGAACCACTCCCCAGCCAGGTGCGTCGAGGAGCCGCTGCCGGCGGAACCGTAGTTCAGCGTGCCGGGTTTGGCACGGGTATCGGCAACGAACTGCGCCACTGAGCTGTATTGCGAGTCGGCCGGTGTGACCATCACGAAGGGCGATTTCGCCGCGATACTCAGGTGCGTGAAGTCCTTCTTCGGATCGAAGGGCAGTTTGGGCAGAACCGCGCCGGCCATCGAGAAGCCCGTTTCGGTGGCCAGCAGGGTGTAGCCGTCAGGTGCCGAGCGGGCGACGAAGTTCCAACCGATCACGCCGCTGGCGCCGGGGCGGTTCTCCACGATCACGGACTGGCCCAGCGACTGGGCCAGTTTCTGGCCCACGGTGCGTGCGACGATGTCAGCGGTGCCGCCCGGGGCATAGGGTACGACCAGGCGGATCGCGCGGTTGGGATAGTCGGTGCCTTGTGCGAGGGCACTGCCGCCGCTCAGGGCCAGGGCCGCCAGGGCGGCCGGGATCAAGGTTTTCATGGTTGTCTCCCCGTTTCTGTCTTGGGTTTGGGCAAAAAATAATAGCGCTCAGGCGTGGCTGGCCAACGGTGTCCCGTGATCCAGGAAGGCTTCGATCCGTGCCCGCCAGGGCGCCAGGTCCAGGCGCTGCGCTGCGATCCAGGCCGGGTTGTAGTAGGTCGACTCGTAGCGGTCGCCGCTGTCGCAGATGACCGATACCAGCGCGCCGCCCTCGTTCTGCTGCATCATCTGGTCGGCGATGACGAGCAGGCCGAAGAAGTTCGTGCCCGTGGAGCCGCCGACGCGGCGGAACAGGCGGTCGGATAGCACATGGGCAGCGGCAATCGACGCGGCATCCGGGATGCGCAGCATGTGATCGATCACGTGGGGCATGAAAGAGGGCTCCACGCGCGGGCGGCCGATGCCTTCGATGCGGCTGCCGGCTGCCGTCACGTTCCGGTTGCCCTGCGCCCAGGCGTCGTAGAACGCGGAGTTCTCCACGTCCACCACGCACAGGCGGGTCGCCAGGTTGCGGTAGCGGATGTAGCGGCCGATGGTGGCCGAGGTGCCGCCGGTGCCGGCGCTCATTACCACCCAGGCGGGTACCTGGTGATCTTCGTACTGGAGTTGTTCGAAGATGCTCTGCGCGATGTTGTTGTTGCCGCGCCAGTCGGTGGCGCGTTCGGCGTTGGTGAACTGATCCAGGTAGTGGCCGCCCGCCTCGTCGGCCAGGCGCTGCGCCACGGCATAGACTTCGCCGGCATGGTCCACGAAATGGCAGCGTCCGCCGAAGCGCTCGATGGCATCGATCTTCTGGCGGCTGGTCGAACGCGGCATCACCGCAATGAAGGGCAGTTGCAGCAGGTGCGCGAAATAGGCTTCGGAGACGGCAGTCGACCCCGAGGAAGCCTCCACCAGGGTCGTGCCGGGGCCGATGTGGCCATTGCAGATGCCGTACAGAAACAGCGAGCGGGCCAGACGATGCTTGAGGCTGCCGGTGGGATGAGTGCTTTCATCCTTGAGGTAGACGCTGATGCCTTTCAGGCCGGGCAGCATGGGCTTGACCAGATGGGTGTCGGCCGAGCGGCGGGCATCGCCTTGCAACAGCTCCAGGGCTTGGCGCACCCAGGCGCGATCCTTGCAGGCGGCGGCAGGCAGGGCGGGAAAAGGCATCATGCCGGGGCTCCGGTGTACAGCGTGGCGTCGATTTCGACCTGGGCGTCCATAGGCAGGGCCGAGACGGCGAAGGTGGTGCGTGCCGGATAGGGGGCCGTAAAGAAGTCGGCATAGGCGGCGTTCAGATCGGCCAGGCGCGAGAGGTCGCGCAGCAGCACCGTGGTCTTGACCGTGCGGTTCAGATCGCTGCCGGCGGCCTGGGCCAGGGTCGCCAGGTTGCGCAGGCACTGTTGCAATTGTTCGACCGGGTCTTGGGAAACAAGGCCGCCCGTGGTCGGGTCGATGGGCAATTGCCCGGAAATGAAGAGCAGGTCCGTGGTCTGGATCGCATGCGAGTACGGGTCTTTGGCCGGTGCGCCATGCGGCGCGATGGCCGTCAGGCCGGAGGGAGCAGCAGTCATGGGGTGAAACGCAGAAAGTGAGGAAAAAGGGCAAGGCCCGGGGTGCTCTCCAGGCCGCTGTTCAATGCACGCCGAGCTTGGGGGCGCGGGCCGGGGCAAGACCGGCACTGGCGCGGCGGTTGTGAGTGACGCGGCGCATGCTGCGAAGTCCTTTGCATCCCTGGCGTGCTGGCTTGTCGTGTGGGTTAGAACGTTGCGCCTGCCAATTCGGCCTCATGCGCGTGCGTTGCATCATGGAAATTTCTGATTTCGTCACGGATGGCGTGCAGCGTCTGTGGCTTGAAGCCGGCGCGGATGGTGCAGCTGGGCGCGAAGATGATGTCGCCGCGTCCGCCCACGGCAGCGTGGTTGCTGCGGATCTGCTGGCGGATGGCCGGCACGTCGTTGGCGGTGACGGAGCGGCGATCGATGCCGCCCAGGATGCACTTGCCGGAGGTCAGCATGCCGCTGAGCGCGCTCGGAAAGGTTTCCGAGTCATGCCAGTTGATGGCATCCACCGGATAGTCCTGCAACTCGCGAAAGCGGATGTTCTCGCCGTGGATGTGCAGCACGTTGAAGCGGCCGTCGCGCGCGCCGGCCAGCGCCTCGATGTCGTAGGGCGCGACATACTCGCTGAAGTCGTCGTAGCTGAGGAGGTGGCGGCCGGTGTCCTGATGGGCGAAGAACACGCCGTCGGCGCCGGCGGCGATGGCGCTCTGGGCATAGCGCGCCACCGTGCGCGAAATGCGTTGCAGCGCGGCGTGGATGCCCTGGGTGTTGTGCTTTTCGGCGATCTGGCCGTGGATGCGGCCGTGGCTGAGCTTGGCGGCGATGGTCATGGGGCTGAACAGCGTGAACACCAGCGGCACGTCCGGCAGCGCGCGGCGCACCTGCGTCATCGACCGCAGCTCGCGCGCCAGCGCGCCCTGCAGGCAGTCCAGTTCTGGCAGCGCATCCCAGTCGGCGGCGCTTTGGTAGGGGGTGCTCACCAGGCGGGCCGTGCCGCCCTGGCTGACCTGCGAGTAATCGACCTCCACGCCATAGTCCTCGATGGCGTACATGCCATTGGGCGCGGTCTTGACCAGATCCAGGTCGAAGGTCTGCTGCAGCGCGATGGTGGCCTCGGCCAGCGAATCGGCGTCCATGTCCCGGTCGGGAAAGTGCGTCCAGAAAGAGAACAGCGGATGCCCCTTCAGGCGGGAGGCAAAGACATTCTGCGTGGCGGCGCGGTAGGTGACGTGCATGTTCTGAACCTTGATGGAAGCGGGATTGCTGGAACGATAGATAAGGTTC
>JAEWJD010000260.1 GCA_023386765.1 Pseudomonadota bacterium
GTGCAAACTCGCCCGGGTGGACCGCTATCGTCTCGCTTCTTCGCTTATCTGCGTTGATGATGGGGCGTAGTGAAAGCAAAGGATAGCGAGCGCAGCATGGATCGTATGGCGATCCGGCGGGCCTGTAGCGAGCTTGCTGCCTTCAGGGAGGCGCTGGATGGATAGCTTGCCAATTACATTAGCGCTAATGTAATATCTGAGCGATGGAATATCAACTGAAGCCCGGGTTGGGGGAGTTGTTGAGGTACGTCGGTGAACTGGTCGACCAGGGTGCAGAGTCGCACTACCGGGAGATGAGCCTGACCTACCGTGCCCGTTATACCCCTGTGTTGCGCGCCTTGAGGGCGGGTGCCCAGACCGTTACCGATATCACCACTTGCACGCGATTGACGCAGGGTGCGATCAGCCAGAGTGTGGCCTTGTTGGAGGCCGATGGGCTGTTGATGCGCCATGCTCTTGCTGATGGCCGCAAGAGCGGGATCCGCCTGACCGCATCTGGAGAGGCCCTGGTGGCCCGCCTGGAGCAGCATTGGGAAGCGACCTTTGCAGCGATCTCTCAGCTGGAAGCGGAAATCGGTCATCCCTTGCGGCAGGTGCTCCAGTGTGCCGCCACTGCACTGGAGCAGCAGGGTTTTGACCAGCGCCTGAGTCAGGCCAAACGTGATGGGGCGGCAGGAGAGTCCAAGTATGTCGAATGAGGCCGTGCCGAATCGCAATTGGTTCGATCAAGGCGGGCGAGCGTATGCGCGTTTCCGTCCCGAGTATCCCCCCGAGTTGGCGTCCTTTCTTGCCCGGCTGGCTCCGGATACCCGGATGGCGGTCGATGTGGGATGCGGCAATGGCCAATTGACGCAATTACTGGCTGCGCACTTCGATGGGGTGGTGGGCCTGGATCCCAGTGAGGAGCAGATCGCCAACAGTCTGCCGGATCCTCGTATCCGCTATCTTTGTGCACCGGCTGAACGCCTGCCTTTGCCAGATCATTGCACCAGCCTGATCACGGCGGCGCAGGCAGCGCATTGGTTTTCATTGCCGCAGTTCTACCGCGAAGTGCGCCGGGTGGCCGAGCCTGCGGCGGTGCTCGCCTTGATCAGCTATGGGGTGCTGCAACTGGAACCGGATCTGGACGGGCGATTTCAACGCTTTTATCGGGAGGAGGTCGGTCCGTATTGGCCACCCGAACGGAAATGGGTCGATTCGGGTTATGCCGATATGGATTTCCCGTTTGACGCATTGCCTGCTCCGGCATTGGCGATAAGGGTCGAGTGGCGGCTGACGGAGTTTCTGGGTTACTTGATGACCTGGTCGGCCTTTCGACGGGCGAAGGAGACCGGGCGGCCCGGCTTGTTGTTGGAGTTTGCCGAAGAGATCGCGCCGTTGTGGGGCGACGATACGAAGCGCCGGAAAGTGGCCTGGCCGATCAACATGCGGCTGGGCAGGTTGTGAAAACGATCTCCTCCAAGCCGTGGCCGCCAGGGCACGGGCGCCCGGTGGCTCAGTAACGGCCGGCGGGGTGGCTGTCGGCCAGATAGGCATCGGGCCGCGGCGCTGGCGTGAGCATGTGCCGTACCCAGGCATTCCGTTCGTGGGTCAGCAAGATCAGCTCCCACACACAGGCCAGGGCGGGTTCTGTCACCCGCTCGAAAGCGGCGGGCCGCTCCAGGGGCGCACGGAACAGGCATTGGGACAGAATGCCGCCGGTGTTCCACCAGTCGATCAGCAACCAGACCGCCTCTTCGCCGACGTGGGCAATGTAGAACCCCAGACCGTGGCTGCGCAACGGATCCGCCTGCGTATCGAGGACCTGTGCCAAGGTGACCTGGATAGCCGTGAACATCGTATCGCTCAGGGCCGGGCCAGGATCCTCTGCATTGCGGTGGATGGCATAGCCTTTGATCTGGTGGCCTGCCCCCTGCCAAAGCGGGAGCGGGGTCAGACGGCGGGGGAGATAGGGTTCGGCTGGGTGGGTCATCGTGTCTCGTCAGGACCGCCGCGGCGTGTGCCGCGGACCGGATTTCACACGTAGTCGAGATGCAGTACGGCAGCGGTCTGCTTGCGGGTGGCGAAGCAGGCCTGACTGTCGGTTTTCAGGTCGATGCCATAGGTTGGGATGAGGGCTTTGAGTCGTGGCAGCCAGGCATCTGGCGTGAGCCGGTCGGCAAAGCATCGCTGCAGCACTTCCAGAGCGATGAAGGCGGCCGTCGAGGCACCGGGCGAGGCGCCTAGCAGCACGGCCAGGCTGTGGTCAGCCGAAGTGACCAGCTCGGTCCCGAACTCAAGCATGCCGACGGTGTCCTTGCCCGGCTTGATGATCTGCACCCGCTGACCGGCCACCGCATGCGTCCAGTCGTGCTGGCGTACTTCCGGATAGTACTGGCGCAACATCTCGAACTGGTGCCCGCTGCTTTGCAGCACCTGCGACACAAGGTACTCGGTGAGTTGCCAGTTGTTCTTGGCGACATCCAGCATCGGCAGGACGTTGCCCGGGCGAACCGAGCGGAACAGGTCAGTGATGGAGCCGTGCTTCAGGAAGCGCGAGGAAAAACCGGCGTAGGGGCCGAAGAGCAGGGACTTCTTGCCATTGATGATGCGGGTATCCAGGTGTGGCACGGACATGGGGGGGGAGCCATGGGCGGCCTTGCCGTAGACCTTGGCGTGATGGCGTTGGCTGACGCTGTCCAGGTCGCAACGCAACCAGACGCCGCTGACCGGGAAACCGCCATAGCCGTGGCCTTCCGGGATGCCGGACTTCTGCAGCAGCTCGATGGCGCCGCCCCCCGCGCCGACGAACACGAAGGGCGCATGGAGGGTGTCGCGCGCTTTGCTGACGGTATCGCGCACGTGGACCTGCCAGCCTCCGTCAGGTTGGCGGGTGAGGTCCTCGACGTGCTTGTAGTACTGGACCTGGACGCCGGGCTGGCGTGAGAGTTGCTGGATGAGCAGGTGGGTCAGCGCGCCGTAGTCGACATCGGCACCGGAGACGATGCGTGTGACGGCGATGGGTTCGCTGGCATCACGCCCCTCCATGACCAGCGGGATCCACTCGGCGATCTGCTTGGGATCTTCGCTGTACTCCATGCCGCGATAGCAGTGGTGCGCCGACATTTCCTTGAAGCGCTGGCGCAGGTACTTGACGTTGTCTTCACCCCAGACAAAGCTCATATGCGGGCAGGGATGGATGAATGCCTGCGGATCGGGGATGGCGCCCTTGGTCACCAGATAGGACCAGAGTTGGCGGGATAGATCGAACTCGGTATTGACCTCCAGCGCCTCGCTGATGTCGACCGTACCATCTGCCCGAGCCGGCGTGTAGTTCATCTCGCAGTTGGCGGCGTGGCCGGTACCGGCATTGTTCCAGCCGTTGGAGCTTTCCTGGGCGCAGTCCTGCAGGACCTCGAGGATGGTGATGTTGAGCGACGGCTCCAGTTCCTTGAGTACGGTCGCAAGCGTGGCACTCATGATGCCGGCGCCGATCATGATGATATCGGCCGGCGGGCTAGACGGAAGCGTGGACATGGCGGTTTCCTCTTGGGCTCAGGCGGATGGTTGAGCGCGGACGAAGGCCGGCTGGGCATCCGCGGCGAAGATGACATAGGCGCGCCGCCAGGGCTGCTGGTCGATCAGGCGCCAGCGGTGGCCTTCGCCGGTGGTGTCTTCGGCCAGCAGGATGTCGCCGGGATGAATCGTGAAGGTCGCGCCGCTGCGGGTCTCGAACGCCAAGGTGCCGCTCAGGGTGATGACGAACTGACGGGCGGGCGCTTCGTGCCAGCTGAAGCTGCCGCCGGCGTTGGTTTCACGAAACGAGATGCTCTGCACCTTGACGGTGTCGCTGAGCATGTCGCCGCGCTCTCCCTTGGGGAGATCCAGCCAGCCTTCCTCGAAGTAGGACTCCTTGTCTTCGCCTGTCCACAGGCGTACGCACCGAATCATGGCTCTTCCTTTGAATGCGATCGGGATGGGGGCAGCGTGCAGCTCAGCCCGTGGTGAGCGGACCGTAATGTTCCGTCTGAGGGGGCTGCTGGAAAAAATCGGAGATGAAGGCGCGCCATTGCGGGAAAGCGGGCGACTGCCGGAAATCGACCAGATGGTTCTCCAGCGTCTGCCATTCGATGCGCAACAGGTAATGGCAGGGGTCATGGACGTCATGGATGAGCTCGTGGGCGATATAACCCTTGGCGTGCGCGATGACCGTCTCCAGCCCTTGGCGGGCGGCGGCTTCGAATGCCTCTTGCTGTCCGGCTTGCACCCAGATCTGGGTGTGTTCGTAGATCATGTGGGCCTCTGTGAGGTGTCGGGGTCAGGCGGGAAACTCACCGTCCAGGTAATACCAACGGCCGTCAATTTTCTCGAAGCGGCTGATTTCGTGCAGGCGTGAGGCGCGGCCGGCCTGGCGGTAACGGGCGACGAATTCGACGATGGCGTGGCTGTCGTCCTGGCAGACATGGCGCTTGACCTGCAAGCCGAGCCATTTCAGGTCGGCCGGGTTGGGTTCAAGTGCGGGTGCTTCCGGATGCCAGGTACGGCGCAGGTAGTCGAGTTCATCGAGCACATAGGCGCTGTAGCGGGCGCGCATCAGGGTGGCGGCGTCGGGGGCCGGCGCGTCACCGTGATGCCACTGGCTGCAGCAGCGCATATAAGGCAGCGGGCTGCCGCAAGGACAGCCCGCTGCCTGCGCAGTGGCAGGTTTGCGACTCACGGTCAGGCCAGCAGGTCGGCGTGCTCGGGGTGGCGCTTGAAGTAAGCCGCCGCATAGGAGCACTGCGGGCGAACCTTCCAGCCGTTGTCGCGCGCCGTCTTCAGGGCGAACTCGGTCAATTCGGCGGCGATGCCGCGGCCGCCCAGCGCCGACGGTACGCCGGTGTGGGTGATGATCATGACCTTGTCTTCGCGCTGGTAATCCAGCTCGCAGACGTGGCCTTCGATGATGAGTTCGAAGCGGCCGATCTCGGCCAGGTGCTGGATCTGGGGTTTCGGGGCCGCGGTGGGGCGGGCCTTCATGGCCAGCAGCGCCAGCAGGCGTTGGTCGCGCTCGCGCGCCAGGTCGGCGATGCTGCGCCCTTCGGCCTCGGCGTTTACGCCCTGCACCAGCAGGGTGCGCAGCTCATCGGTGAGCTGGGGGTTGCCCAGGTCATCCCACCACTTCTGCATCGGCTCCCAGAGGTGGTCGAGAAAGTGGTTCATGCCCCCTTCGCCCCCGCCGAGATTGAAGGTCATGTGCGGCCCGAAAAGCGCCCAGCGCAGGCCCGGGCCTTGCGAGACGGCGGCGTCGATATCGGCCACGCTGGCCACGCCCTCGGCGGCCAGATGGATGGCCTCACGCCAGACGGCTGCCTGAAGGCGGTTGGCAATGTGTCCGGGGACTTCCTTGTTCAGGCGGATGGCATATTTACCGATGGCCTTGTAGAAGGCCATGGCGGCATCCATGGCCGCCGGGCTGGTACGTTCGCCGCCGACCACTTCGACCAGGGGGATCAGGTGCGGGGGGTTGAACGGGTGACCGATCAGGCAACGCTCGGGGTGGATGCACGCCGATTGCACGCGAGTCATGAGCAGGCCCGAGCTGCTGGAGGCAATGATCACCTCGGGCGGCAGTACGGCATCCATGCGTTGGAATAGCTCGATCTTGAAGGCTTCGCGCTCGGGTGCGTTTTCCTGCACGAACTGCGCGCCAGCCAGGCCGCGTTCCAGGTCTGCCTCGAAACGCAGGTCTTGCGGCGTCAGTGCGTGGGGGAGGATTTCCGGCAGGTTCTCCCAGGCATGGGCGATACGTTCACGCACGATGGCTTCGGCACCGGGGGCCGGATCGGTCAGCGTGACCTGCAGGCCGCGGCTCAGGAACAGGGCCGCCCAGCTGGCGCCGATAGTGCCGCCGCCGACGACAGCGACGCGTTCAATGGCAGAAGGAGAGTACATGGCCATACCTATAAGACGAAACAACTCCATGATCGGCCCGTCTGGCGCACGAAGCAAGGGGGTAAGGTCAAGGTTTGCCGGCCTGGCCGGTTGTTCAGCGCTCTTCGGCAGGTGGCCATTCCGGGCGCAGCAGGCCCATCATGCCCGTATCCCAGCGCTCGTCGCCCATGCCGCTGGGTACCGAGGAGCGGCGCACGCCTTCCCAGCGAAAGCCCAGGCGGGTGTACAGATGGATGGCCGGCGTGTTGAAGGTATAGACGTTCAGTTCGACACGCTGTATTTCGGGATGCGAGAAAGCGTGCTCAATCAGCTGGCGCAGCATCACGGGCGCCCAGCCCTGGCCGCGTGCTGCGGGCGCGATCAGGATGCGGCCCAGGCGGGCGTTGCCATCGGTCCAGTCGAAGGCGATCTGGCCATGGCCGACGTACTCGCCATCGGCCAGCGCCATCCAGCTGCGGCGCACTGGCTGGGGGCCGCTGTCCTGGGCCAGCATGATGTCGAACTGTTGCGGATCCAGCGGGTAGCGGACCTGGGCCCCGCCCCATTGGACGGCCGCACGTTGGTCCGGCAGCCAGGAGGCCAATAGCGGATAGTGCGAACGGTCAAAGGGGACGAGTTGCATGGTCAGCGGTTCAGCAGCAGGAGCGTCCAGAGCGACACCATGGCAATGATGCCCAGGAAACAGGAGCCCCACAAGCCGATGATGGGCCATTTGGCATCCAGCGGGAGCTGCTTGGGATCGACGTGGCTCAATTGCTGGTTGGCGTAGCCGGCGACCCAGCGCTTGCTGCGCGGGAAGGACAGGCGCAGAAAGTAGTCAAGGAATATCCCGGCCTGGATGGCGAAGGTTTACTGCCGGAAGGCGCGTCGTTCGAGCAGCGGGTGCTTGAATTCGGCATTGATGCGCGGGGCTTTCCAGAAAAAGAGCACGGCGCCGCAGATGGCGCAGGTCACGAAGCACAGCACGAACAGACTGAAGGCGAATACGAAGGCCTGGGAGAAGACGGTGGGCATGATGATTCCTATCCGCGCGTCTGGCCTTCGCCCTGCAGGACCCACTTATACGTGGTGAGTCCTTCCAGGCCGACCGGCCCGCGCGCATGCAGGCGGTTGGTGGAAATGCCGATTTCAGCGCCCAGGCCGTACTCGAAACCGTCGGCAAAGCAGGTCGGCAGGTTGACGTACACCGAGCTTGAGTCGACTTCCCGCTGGAAGCGCTGGGCCGCGCCGAGGTCTTCTGTCACGATGGCGTCGGTGTGGCCCGAGCCCCAGCGGGCGATGTGGTCAATGGCCTGCTCCAGGTCGTCGACCACGCGCACGGCCAGGATCGGCCCCAGATATTCGGTGCCCCAATCAGCGTCGGTGGCGGCCTGGATCCCAGGCAGCAGGGCGCGGCTGCGCGCGCAGCCGCGCAGTTCGACGCCTTGTTCGGTCAGGGCCTGCGCGATGCGCGGCAGCAGCGTGTGGGCCACCGCCTGATGGACCAGCAAGGTTTCCATGGCGCCGCAGATGCCATAGCGATAGGTTTTGGCGTTGACGCTGATTTCCAGCGCACGGTCGGGGTCGGCGGCGGCGTCCAGATAGACGTGGCAGTTGCCATCCAGGTGTTTGATAAGCGGCACGCGGGCTTCCTGGGCCAGGCGGGCGATCAGGCCTTTGCCGCCACGGGGCACGATCACGTCGACGTGCTCGGTCATGGTGATCAGCTTGCCGACGGCAGCCCGGTCGGTGGTGTCGACCACCTGCACGGCCGCTGGCGGCAGTTCGGCGGCCGCCAGGCCGGCCTGGACGATGGCGCCCAGAGCCAGGTTGGAATGCAGGGCTTCGCTGCCGCCACGCAGGATGGTGGCGTTGCCGGATTTCAGGCACAGGGCGGCCGCGTCAATGGTCACGTTGGGACGCGATTCGTAGATGATGCCGATCACGCCAAGCGGCACGCGCATCTGGGCGACCCGCATGCCATTGGGGCGGACATGGGTGGCACTCAGGGCGCCGACGGGGTCGGGCAGGGCTGCGATCTGGCGCAGGCCTTCGGCCATCAGGTGCACGCTGCGATCAGAAAGCGTGAGGCGATCCAGCAGCGCGAGCTCCAGGCCGTTGTCGCGGGCTTGCTGCACGTCACGCGCATTTGCCTCCTGCAGGGCAGCCTTGCGGTCGGTCAGCAGGTCGGCCATGGTGAGCAGGGCGCGGTTCTTGGCTGCGCCGCTGGCGCGCATCATGGCGCGCGACGCCTGGCGGGCGTTCTCGCCCAGCTTCAGCATGGTTTGTTCAATGGATGACATGGTGGATTCCAGAGTGTCGCGTTGCCGCAGCGGGTCAGCTGCGGGCGCCGGCGGCGGCAACCCGCAGCGCCAGGCGAGTCATTTCTTCCCAGGGGTCGGACAGCCGGCCCGGGACTTGCAGTCCCTTGATGAGGCGGTCGACTTCATGGGCATGTTGCACTGCGGCCGGCCAGGCTTGCGGTGGCACGCGGTTCAGGGCCTGCATGGCCAGACGCTCGTGGGCCCCGAAAACCCGCAGGCGCCGCATCAGGGCGCCGACATCCTGCCGGTGCTGGCGCGCCTCGGCGATGCGGGCCAGCAGGCGGATTTCTTCGCCGACGGCCCACAGTACCAGGGGCAGGGCCTCGCCCTCGGCGCGCAGGCCGGCCAGCATACGCACGGTGCGTGCGACGTCGCCGGCCAGCATGGCGTCGCGCAGGCCGAAGACATCGTAGCGGGCGACGTTGAGCACCGCACGCTCGACATCCTCGGCGGCGATCTCGCCCTCAGGGTAGAGCAGGCCCAGCTTGAGGATTTCCTGGTGGGCCGCCAGCAGGTTGCCTTCGACCTTCTCGGCCATCCATTGCAGGGTCGGGGTTTGCACGCGCTGGTTCTGGCGTGCCAGGCGCGCGCCGATCCAGGCCGGCAGTCGAGTGCGTTCGATGGTGGGAATATCGGCCAGGATGCTGTGGCGCGAGAGCGCCTGCATCCAACGAGATTCACGGGTGGCGCGATCCAGGCGCGGCAGGCTGACGACGATCAGGGTGTCGGGGTGGGGGGGGGGGGGAGGCCGCCCCGCGGGGGGGGGGGGGG
>JAEWJD010000405.1 GCA_023386765.1 Pseudomonadota bacterium
CACGACCACGTTCTCGGCGACCAGGCCCACCGGCGAAAAATCGCGCAGCGGGTCATACGGCATGGTCGCGTACAGCGCGCTGTTGATGCCATGGGTGTTGGTCGTCCCCATCAGCAGGGTGTAACCATCGGGCGTGGCACGCGCCACCGCGCCGGCGGCGATGTTGCCGCCCGCACCCGGCCGGTTCTCGACCACCAGGGTGTAACCCTTGGCCTGCAGGCGTTGCGCAAGCTGGCGCGCCAGCACATCGACAGCGCCGCCCGGCGCGAACGGCACCACCAGTTGCACTGGCCGCGCCGGGTAATCGGCCGCACAGGCCAGCCCCGGCAACAGGGCGCTCACACACAGCGCCGCCCCGAATCTGATTGCTTTCATTGGGTGTCTCCTTCCATGCCGTGCATGACGGCTCGGCCGAGTATGGGCGAGGCAGAAGGCGGCGGATAATGAAATAAACTCAGCCCAACATAACCATTCAGGCATGAAGGCCATGTCCGTACGCCCCGGCACGCACCTCAAGCCCCGCCATGCGGAACTGCTGATCGCCCTGGACGACACGCGCCATCTGGGCCGGGCCGCCGAGAGGCTGCATATGTCGCAGCCGGCCGCCTCCAAAGCCCTGTTGCAACTCGAAGAACAAGTGGGTTATGCGCTGTTTTCGCGCACGCCGCAGGGCACCCAGCCCACGCCGGCCGGCACGGTGATGATCCTGCATGCCCGCCACACGCTGGGCTCGGCCGTGCGCGTGCAGGCCGAACTGCAGGCTGCCCAGTTGCGTGGGCACTGTCTGCTGCGGTTGGGCACGCTGCCCTCGGCTGCGGCCACGGTCGCGCCTGCGCTCATCAATGCCCTGTGCGGGCAATTGCCGGCGCTGGAGGTGACGCTGCTGGAAGGCGTGCTGGACGACCTGCTGCACAAGCTGGACAACGGCGAACTGGACATCGTGCTCGGCCGGCTGGGCGGGCGTGCGCTGCCGGCGGGTTGCGCCACCCTGCGGCTCTACGACGAACCCATCTGCGTGGTGGCCGCGGCCGGCCACCCGCTGACCGAGGCCGGCACCCTGACCCTGGCGTCGGTGCATGCCCAGCCCTGGGTGCTGCCCTTGCCCGGCACCATGATGAGCGAACGCCTGGCCCAGGCTTTCGAGCCGGCAGGCCTGCCTCTGCCTGCGGCCCGCATGCAGTCGAACTCGCTGCTGGCCACGCTGGCGCAGGTCTGTCACAGCGATTGGCTGGCGGCCATGCCACTGGCGATTGCCCGCTACCACGAGCGCCAGGGGCTGATACGCATCCTGCCGCTGCGCATGCAGGCGAATTTCGGCGCGATCGCCGCCGTCTACCGGCGCCACGCCGCCCCCATGCCGGCCGTGCAGGCTGCCCTGGACTGGCTGACGCAGGCGCTCGTGCAATCGCCTCAGGCGGCGTCGTAACGCGCAGCCGCCTCGCACAGCGCATCCAGATCGCTGGCGCACAGATGGGGTTTCAGGGCTTCGAACTTGGCTGCTTCCCAGCCATAGATATCCAGCGCCAGCAGACGCTCGATCACGGCGGGCTCGAAACGGCGGCGCACCTCGCGCGCCGGATTGCCGGCCACGATACTGTAGGGTGCGACATCGCGGGTCACGATGGCGCCGGAGGCGATGATGGCCCCTTCCCCGATCGTGATGCCGGGCAGGAGCATGGCCCGCATGCCGATCCAGGCACCATCACCGATACACGTATCACCCTTGCCCTGATAGGCCTCGGTGATGTGCTCCATGAAGGGGTAAAGGCTGAACCAGTCGGTGCGGTGCGTGTGATTGCCCCCCATCAGGATGACGGCCTCGGCACCGATGCAGACATAATCGCCGATGATGAGCTGATCGGTCGGCCATTGCGGCTCCCAGGCTTGCAGACTGTGCGCGTCTCCGTACAGGTAACGCACCACGCTCTGTTCGAACGAGCCGCTCCAGGCATGGCTGTAATAACTATGGCAGCCACGCAGCCGGATATTGGGATTGCGCACCGTCTCGTGCAGCAACTCGACGGTGGACCAGTGTTTGATTTGTGGCGAGAGGATGGACATGACGCATTGTCTGCTGCCCCCCGCCCGCACGCAAACGCAACAGTTCAACGGCGCGCGTCGTGCCCCAGCAAGGCGCTGATGGCCTGGGCCTCGCGGCAAACGGCCCGTGCCACCGGGCCATCGGGCGAGGCATCGAAACCACCGGTCGCGCCCAACGCGGTCAATACCGCGCAGGGCCGTCCGTTGTAGTCAAAGAGCGCGGCGGCGACCGCGCTGATGCCGCGCAGATTGGTATCGCGCACCACCGCGCAGCCCTGGGCCAGCACGCTGTGCTGCAAGGCGGCGATCGGCTGCTCGGCATCCAGCATGGCGCGCTGCTCGACAGTGGCTGCCGCCAGTTCGGCCTGCGCCTGGGCGCGCACACCGGGCTCATCCAGGGTTGCCAGCAGCACGCGTCCGGTCGCCGACCACAGCATCGGCAGCACAGAGCCGGCGCGCACGTTCACCGTCACGGGCAGGCCGGGCTCTTCGAAGCGCACGATGGTAGGCCCCTTGTTGCCCATCACGGCCAGAAAGCAGGTCACCTCCAGCTCTTCGCGCAGGCGCACCAGCGCCGCCTCAGCCAGCCGGATCGGGTCGGCCTGGCGCATGGCGGCCAGGCCCAGCAGCAAGGTCTCCAGGGCCAGGTAGTACTGCTGGCTGACCGCATCCTGCGCCACCAGGCCCACCTCCATCAGGCTCACCAGATAACGATGCACCTTGGCCGGACTCTCGTCCACGTGCGCAGCCAGATGCGTCAGGCTGGCCCGACCGCCCAACTGCCCCAGGCCCTTGAGCACGGTCATGCCGGTTTCGGCCGCCTGCACGCGCTGGCGACGGTCACGGGCCCGCAGCGCGGGGTCGGGAGGACTGGGGATGGCGGACATGACACTCCAAAACTGGCGGGAGAAAGACGGCGCGGACCATTACGGCGATCCGGCGCAAAAGCTCGTGAGCGTAACCCCTGGCTGCTTGCGGCGAAACCCGGATTGTAAATTTACGCAATGCGTATATTATTTACGCATAAAAACCGCCTGGCGCCCAGCCGGGCTATTCCCACGGAGACAACCATGTCCATCGCTCGTCCTATTGCACGCCTTGCGCGCGCGCTGACCCTGGCCGCCCTGCCCCTGGCCAGCCTGTCGGCCGTGGCCGCCGACACCTATCCTTCCAAGCCCTTGCGCTGGATCGTGCCCTATGCCGCCGGCGGCGGCTCCGATGTCCTGGCCCGCACCGTCAGCCAGGGGTTGTCTTCGCGCATGGGCCAGACCATCGTGGTCGACAACAAGCCGGGCGGCAATACCGCCATTGGCGCCTCGGAAACCGCCCGCGCCGCGCCCGACGGCTACACCATGCTGTCGGCCGACAACGGCACCCTGGTGTTCAACCCCGCGCTGTACCAACAGCTGTCCTATGACCCGGTGAAGGATCTGGCACCGGTCACGCTGATGGGACGCTTTCCCATGATCCTGGTGGCGGGCCCGGGCCTGAAGGCCACCGACGTCAAGGGCTTCCTGGCTGAAGCCAAATCACGTCCGCAGGGCCTGGACTATGGTTCCGCAGGCGCAGGCAGCCCCCATCACCTGGCCATGGAACTGCTCAAGGTCAAGACCGGCGTGCCGCTGGTGCACGTGCCCTACCGCGGCGCCGCACCGGCCCTGACCGATGTCGCCAGCGGCCAGGTGCCGGCCATGATGGTTGACCTGGCTGCAGGCGCGGGCTTCATCCAGGGCGGCAAAGTGCGCCCCCTGGCCGTGGCCAATCCCACCCGCCTGAAGCAATTGCCCGACGTGCCGACCTTCGCCGAGCTGGGCTACGACGACGTGCAGGCCGCGGCACTGGTGGGCATCGTGGTGCCGGCCGCCACGCCCGCGCCGGTGATCGACAAGCTCAACCGCGAATTGGTGGCTGCCATCAATGCGCCTGCCACGCACCAGAAGCTGGTGGATTTCGGCATCGAACCGGTGGCCAACACGCCGGCCGAGTACCGCGAGCTGCTGGAGCAGGAGCGCGGCCGCTGGCACAAGCTGATCAAGGATCTGAACATCAAGCTGGACTGATGGCACCCCTGCCGTCAAGCACTTTTGCGGAGCAATACCATGTCTGACCCCACCACCCTGGCTTCGGGCTGTCCCGTCGATCACGTGGCGCTGGCGCGTGCGCGCGGCTGTCCGGCCCACGTGGCCGAGCGCGCCGCCGACTTTGACCCCTTCGGCGACGGTTATCAGCAAGACCCGCCGGAGTACCTGCGCTGGGCACGCGAACAGGCCCCGGTGTTCTACAGCCCGAAGCTGGGTTACTGGGTGGTGAGCCGCTACGAAGACGTCAAGGCGATCTTCCGCGACAACGAAACCTTCAGCCCGTCGATCGCGCTGGAGAAAATCACCCCCACGGGGCCGCAGGCCAACGAGGTGCTGGCCTCGTATGGCTACGCCATGAACCGCACCCTGGTCAACGAAGACGAGCCGGCCCACATGCCGCGCCGGCGCGTGTTGATGGAGCCGTTCACGCCCCAGGCGCTGGTTCACCACGAGCCCATGGTGCGACGCCTGACGCGCGAATACGTCGACCGCTTCATCAATGACGGCCGCGCGGATCTGGTGGACCAGATGCTCTGGGAAGTGCCGCTGACGGTAGCCCTGCACTTTCTCGGCGTGCCCGAGGAAGACATGGACCTGTTGCGCCAGTACTCGATTGCCCACACTGTCAATACCTGGGGCCGGCCCGAGCCTCAGGAACAGGTGGCCGTGGCCCATGCCGTGGGCAATTTCTGGCAGCTCGCCGGCAAGATCCTGGACAAGATGCGCCAGGCGCCGGATGAGCCGGGCTGGATGCAATATGGCATCCGCAAACAGCGTGAATACCCGGAAGTCGTCACCGACTCCTATCTGCATTCAATGATGATGGCCGGCATCGTGGCAGCCCATGAAACCACGGCCAACGCCTCGGCCAACGCGCTCAAGCTGTTGTTGCAGCATCCCGAGACCTGGCGCGAACTCTGCGAAGATCCATCGCTGATCCCCAACGCCGTCGAGGAATGCCTGCGTCACAACGGGTCGGTGGCAGCCTGGCGCCGCCTGGTCACGCGCGACACGGAAATCGCTGGCGTTGCCGTGCCGGCAGGCGCCAAGCTGTTGATCGTCAGCGCTTCGGCCAACCACGATGAACGCCATTTCGCCGACGCCGATCTGTTCGACATCCGGCGCGAAAACGCCAGCGATCAGCTGACCTTCGGCTATGGCTCGCACCAATGCATGGGCAAGAATCTGGCGCGCATGGAAATCCAGGTCTTCCTGGAAGAATTCACGCGCCGCCTGCCTCACATGCGGCTGGCCGACCAGCGCTTCAGCTACGTGGCCAATACCTCTTTCCGCGGGCCTGAACACCTGTGGGTCGAATGGGACCCGGCCCAGAACCCCGAGCGCCTGCGCCCGGAGATCCTCACGCAACAGCAACCGGTACGCATCGGCGAGCCTTCGGCGCAGACCATCAGCCGCACCCTGAAGGTCGAGGCGCTCGAACGCCCGGCCGAGGATGTCGCCCTGCTGACCCTGGCCTCGCTGGACGGCCGTGCACTGCCGCGCTGGGCACCGGGCGCGCATATCGACGTCGAATGCGGCGACACAGGTATTTCGCGTCAATACTCCCTTTGCGGCGACCCTGCGGACCCGAGCCGCCTGCGGGTGGCAGTGCTGCGCGAGGCCGGCAGCCGCGGCGGCTCGGCCTGGGTGCATGAGCAGGTGCAACCGGGCATGCGCCTGCGCGTGCGCGGCCCGCGCAACCACTTCCGCCTGGATGAAACCGCCAAACGCCTGGTCCTCATTGCCGGCGGTATCGGCATCACGCCGATCAGCGCCATGGCGCGCCGCGCCCGTGAACTGGGCATCGATTACACCTTGCACTACAGCGGACGCTCACGCGCCAGCATGGCGTTGCTGGATGAGCTCGCCGCCTTGCATGGCGAACGCCTCAGGCTCTACATCGGCGCGCAGGGCCAGCGCAACGATTTCGCCGCCCTGCTGGCGCAGCCGCAGACCGGCACGCAGATTTATGCCTGCGGCCCCGAGCGCATGTTGCAAGGCCTGGCGCAGGCCTGTGCTCATTGGCCCGAGGACAGCCTGAAAGTCGAGCACTTCCAGTCGACCCTGGGCAAATTGGACCCCAGCAAAGAACATACGTTCGAGGCCGAGCTGAAGGACTCGGGCCTGGTGATCCCGGTACGAGCAGACCAGACATTGCTCGACGCCTTGCGTGCAGCCAACATCGATGTCCAGAGCGATTGCGAGGAAGGGCTCTGCGGCTCCTGCGAAGTGCGGGTGCTGCACGGCGAGATCGATCATCGCGATGTCGTGCTGACGCGTGCCGAACGCGAAGCCGGCAATCGCATGATGAGCTGCTGCTCGCGCGCCTGCGGCCAGCGCATCGTCCTCGAGCTATAAAAAAAAGGCGCCCGCCGGCGCCCTTTTTCATCTGCCGCGCGCTCGTCAGCTTTCGTTGGCGGGCGCGTTGCCGTTGGGCAGCGCATCCAGACGCGCCTGCAACTGCTCGACCTGCACCGCGAGCTGGTCCACACGCGTGCGTGCGCGTGCCAGTAGTTCGGCCTGCACATCGAACTCTTCACGCGTGACCAGATCCAGGCGCGCAAAACCCTGCGTCAACATCGAGCGCACATTGCGCTCGACATCGGCGGCCGGACTGCGTGCGATGAGATCCGAAATGTTCTTTTGCAGGTCTTCCATCCATTGGGTGCGATTCATGATGCCCTCGCTGAAATTGTCATGCCTCCAGTGTAGACGCCTGACAAAAAAAAAGCGGCCCACTAAAGGCGCCGCTATACAAAGCACAGGAGAAAAACAGAATCGCTCGTTAGCGACCCCGGCCGGCCGCCCTAGACCGGCCTTGCAAGGGAACGATGGCGCGGGCCTGCCGCTCCCTGCAGGACAGATCGTGGCCTGATCTGTCCTGACCCATTCTTCCCCGCCCTTAGCGGTGGGACAAGCCATCAGCTGTAATGCAAGGTTTCAGCCGGCGCGACCTCCCGTCCGCCCCTTGTCGGGTACGGCAACGCCATAAGCCCATGAAAACAGGGTCAGGATGACTCTCCGCCTTGCCACGGGCCCGATTCAGGCCAAATAAAACGCAGCAATTGGCAACACTTTACCGTCGCCATACGGGATTGTTGCGCCCCCACGCCCCAACCTGGCGCCGGCCATGCACCACCTTGACGCCTGAGTCTCGCCGTTATGCGCCGTGTTGGCGCATAACGGCGAACGAGCCTTGCCGCGTCTGCCCGGAAAACCGCCTGGCACGAAGTTTGCATAGGGAGTCATGCCCCTGGGCCAACTCAAAGGAATCCGCATGAAACTCGTCATAGCCATCAACAAACCATTCAAGCTGGATGACGTCCGCGCTGCCCTGTCCGGCATCGGCGTTCAGGGCATGACGGTCACCGAGGTCAAAGGCTTCGGCCGCCAGAAGGGCCACACCGAGTTGTATCGCGGCGCCGAATACACCGTTGATTTCCTGCCCAAGCTGAGGGTCGAGGCGGCCATTCCCGATGCCCTGCTGGAACAAGCCATCGACGCCATTGAACAGGCCGCGCACACCGGCAAGATCGGCGACGGCAAGATCTTCACCTGCCCGCTGGATCAGGCCGTGCGCATCCGCACCGGCGAATGCGGCGATGCCGCCCTGTGAACCCGCAACCCGCAAGGACTCCCGCAAATGGACAAAGCTGATATCTCCTGGGTGCTGGTCTCCACCCTGCTCGTGCTGATGATGGCCGTACCCGGCCTGGCGCTGTTCTACGGCGGCCTGGTGCGCGCCAAGAATGTACTGTCAGTGCTGATGCAGGTGCTGTGCGCCTTCGCCCTGGCCCTGGTGCTGTGGTTCGCCTATGGTTACTCGCTGGCTTTCACCGAAGGCAACGCCTTCATCGGCGGCGCCTCGCGCCTCTTCATGAATGGCCTGTTCGACCCCGCAACCGGTGCTTTCGCCCCCAGCGGCAGCCTGACCGAGCTGTTGTTCGCCTCGTTCCAGGCGACCTTCGCCGGTATCACCTGCGCGCTGGTGGTGGGCAGCTTCGCCGAGCGTGCACGCTTCAGCGCCGTGATGGTGTTCGTGGCGATCTGGTTCACCTTCGCCTATCTGCCCATCGCCCACATGGTCTGGTTCGCCTCCGACACGGCACCCGGACTGCTCAATGCACGCGGCGCACTGGACTTCGCTGGCGGCACGGTGGTGCACATCAACGCCGGCGTGGCCGGCCTGGTGGGTGCCTATGTCGTAGGCAAGCGCCTGGGTTATGGACGCGAAGCCATGCAACCGCATAATCTTCCGCTGACCTATATCGGCGCCATGCTGCTGTGGGTGGGCTGGTTCGGTTTCAACGCCGGCTCGGCGCTGGCCGCCGACGGCAACGCCACGCTGGCCTTCTTCAACACCCTCATCGCAACCGCCGCCGCCGTATTGGGCTGGGTCGCGACCGAATGGAGCCTCAAGGGCAAGCCCTCGGTGCTGGGCGCAGCCTCCGGCGCGGTCGCGGGCCTGGTAGGCATCACGCCCGCCGCCGGCCTGGTGGGCCCGGTTGGTGCTTTCGTGATCGGTGCCCTGGCCGGCATCATCTGCGTCTGGGGCGTCAATGGCCTGAAGCGCCTGTTGCGTGCTGACGACTCGCTGGATGTGTTCGGCGTCCATGGCGTGGGCGGCATCGTGGGTGCGCTGCTCACCGGCGTCTTCAACGCGCAGGTGCTGGGTGGCCCCGGCCTGGACAGCCCTGGCCTCATCGTCGGTCAGGTCTGGGTGCAACTCGAAGGCGTGCTCATCACCATGGTCTGGTCAGGCGCGGTGGCCTGGGTGGCGTTCAAGATCGCCGATCGCCTGTGCGGCCTGCGGGTCTCCCCCGATGAGGAGCGCCAGGGGCTGGACATCAGCAGCCACGGCGAGTCCGCCTATCACCGCTAGACGGCGGGGGCCGCGCCCCCGCCCGGCTGACAACGGGCCTGCCACCCGGCAGGCCTTAGTCCTTGAGCGCCGCGCAACCACTCAGGCTGACGGCGCTGGAGGCCGCCTGGGCATTGGCGCCCTGTTGCCGGATGCCGGAGGCGATGGTTTGCGCCAGCAGACCGATGGCCTGCTGCTGGGCCACTACCAATCCGGGAACCAGCGCTTGCCCCTCGGCAGGCGGCACCGTGATGACGCTGCGACAGATCAGCGCCGTGCCCGACGTATTGATCGGCCGGGCCCGCCAGGTGACATCCAGCAGAGCCGGCCCCTGATCGCTCATGTCAAAACGCTGCACATCTGCCTGCACCCGCCACACCGGGGTGCCCGGCGCCGGCCGTACGATCTGCACATCCAGTGCCCCGAGATTGCGGGTCAGGCCTTCCGAAAGCGCGCTACGCATCTCATCCGACAGCGGCGCGCTCCAGCGCTCGGAGTACAGCGGGGCGATACTGCCCGCGCCGGTACGCAGCATGATTTGCGGCTGATCGGCCTGGGCCGGCACACTGACCGGCACGACTTCGATCATGAAGCCGGCCTGGGCCGCATCGGCCAGCTGCGGCGGGGCCTGCAAGGTATAGAAATTGGCCGGAGGCGAAGTGCTGCAGGCGCCCAACAAGGGCAGCAGCAGGCAAGGCAGAACACGGCGTAGCGGCATCATGACTTAATTCCTTACCGGACCGGCGCCGGGAATGGGATCCTCTCCCCGCCCGCGCAACAGGGCCTGCGGATTGCTTTGGAGAAACTCCGCCAGGTTGCGCAGGGCACGGGCGGCCTGCGACAACTGCTTGAAGGAGTGCTCGGCACTCAGCGGCAGCGGCGAATCCGATGCCAGCAGCTCGTTGAGCTGCGACAGCGAGCGCCGCACTTCCTTGAGCGTCGACGCCACATCAGGCGTGAGTTGCTTGTCCAGGCTGGCCGTCAGGCGTGCCGTATTGGCCAGCGTGGCCGCCAGGTCCTGGCCGATCTTGTCGAACGGCACTTTCTCGACCTTGGCGACGATGGTGCTGATCTGCTCCTGCAGCTGATCGAACTGGCCCGGGATGGTCGGGATGGTGGCAGGCTCGGTGGAGACATACTTGAGCGGCTTGACGCCCGGGAAATGCTCCAGCACCACGAACATCTGGCCGGTCAGCAGATTGGCCGTGCGCAGTTGTGCGCGCAGGCCGTTCTCCACCAGCACGCGCAGCATGTGATCGGAGGCCATGTCGCGATTGCCGGTGGCCTTCTCGATGGCAGCCACAATCTGCTCGAACAGCCCACCCAGCCGCTCCGGATAGATGGTCGCGTCGACCACGCCATAGAAGCGCTTGTTGGCGGCATCGAAGTCGATCGCCACGCCGGTAACCTCGCCCAGCACAATGCCCTGGAAGTCGACCGGCGCGCCCTTGGAAAGGCCGCGCACGGACTGGTCGAAGCGCATCCTGATATGGAATGGCGTGCCGTCCGTATTGGCCTTGGCTGCATCCTCGCCGTCATAGAGCAGGAAACGGCTGTTGCTGTCGGCCGGCTCGGCACTGCGTTCGACCACATTGGCAAAGGCAATGCCGCCCAGCATCACAGCCACCATGGATTGCGTCTGCACCTGCAGCCCGTCGGCATTGATCGAGAGATCCACGCCGCTGGCATTCCAGAACCGCGCCCCCTTGGTGACGAAACGGTCGTTCGGCGCATCGATGAAGATCTCGATGTTGACGGCCTCACCATCGTCGCTCAGGGCGTAGCCCACCACCTGCCCGACATTGATGCGCCGGTAATAGACCGGCGAGCCGATATCCAGCGAGCCCAGGTCGTCGGCCTGCAACAGCAGGCGCTTGCCGGGCCGGTCATACTCGACCAGTGGGGGATTCTCCAGCCCTTCGAAATGGAACTTGCTGGGCTTGCGGTTGAGGTCGTCGGGCTTGACCGGCGCATCCACGCCGATATAAGCGCCCGACAGCAAGGTGCCCAACCCCGACACTCCGCTCAGGCCCAGGCGCGGGCGCACCACCCAGAAGTGGGTGCCCTCGGCCGCCATGCTGGCCACGTCCTTGGAGAGTTCGGCCTGCACCACGACCTTACTGCGGTCCTCGTTGAAATGGATGCCGCTGACAGTGCCTATCGTCACGTCCTTGTAGCGCAGCTGGGTCTTGCCGACTTCGAGGCCTTCGGCCGTATTGAACTCGATGGTGACCTGCGGACCCGCATCCAGCCAGGTGCGTACCACCATGGAAAGCCCTGCCAGCGCCGCCACCAGCGGCACCAGCCAGATCCATGAGATGCGGGAGCGCTCCTTGCGCGTCACCTTGACCTTACCCAACGGGTTGTCCGGCGTTTGAGTCGGCTCAGCCATGTCGTGGGGTTCCTAATGATGATTCAAAGAAGGTTGGCTTGCGGAGTGCGGCATGGCCTGCTGCGCCGGGGTCAGCTCGCCTCCCGGCTGCTGTTCGACATCCCAGCACTGACGCAGATCGAAGCTCATGGCGGCCAGCATGGTCAACACCACCACCAGGCCGAACGACGCCGCGCCCGCCCCGGCGCTGATTTCCATCAGGCCCTGGAAGTCAGCCAGCGCGGCCAGGATGATGACCACGAATACATCCAGCATGGACCATTGCCCGATGAACTCTACCATCTGGTAGAGACGGGTGCGCTGGCGCAGGTTGGTCGTGCTGCGCCACTGAAGACTGAGCGTCAGGAAGGCCAGCGACAACAGTTTGGTCAGCGGCACCACGATGCTGGCGATGAAAACAATCAGCGCGATGTCCCAGGACCCCATCTGCCAGAGCTCGATCACGCCACCGAGGATGGTATGGCCGCTGCCGCCGGTGATCGAGACGATCTGCATGACCGGCAGCACGTTGGCCGGGATATACAGCAAGGCGGCTGCCAACAGCAGCGCCCAGGTGCGCGAGACCGAATTGGGCTTGCGATAATGCAGCACCGCATGGCAGCGCTCGCAGTGATGATAGGTTTCGGGGTCTTCCCGCGAGGGCAGCGCCTGCACCTGCCCGCAGACATGGCAGCCCGCCAGCACCGTGTCGGCCGTCATCGGCGGCAGCCTCACGGGAACGACCCGGGCACGCTCGGCCATGCGCCACAGCGTGGCTGGCTGCAGGCGGCTGAGCATGGTCAGCAGCACCGTCAGGACGGCAAAACCCAGCAGGCCGACGCGCAGTTCCACTGAGGCCATGCCGGCCAGCTTGATCACCGACACCAGCACCCCGAGCAGGAACACCGGCACCATGCTCCAGGGATGCAGCATCCCCAGCAACCGTACGATCGGCTCAAAACCCCAGGGCAGCACCCCGCGCGACAACGGCCCCAGCACCCAGAGCAAAACCAGGATCTGCAGCATCGGGATCACGAAGCCGACCGTGCCGGTCATCACCGCCACGGCATAGTGGCCCTGCCGCCAGGTGATGTGCACCGCGTCCATCAGGGTGGCGTTGCTCACCATGCCCTGGACCGAAAGCGACGCCACCGGGAAGGCATTGGCCAACGCAAAGATGAAAAGTGCCGCCAACGTCAGCGCCAGCCAGCTGGATGGCCCCAGCCCGCTGTAACGCCAGAGCGTTGAACCGCAACGTTCACAAGCCGCTGTCTCGCCATGCTCGAGCGTGTGCCAGCGATAAACGCTGGCACAGTGCTCGCAGGCGATCAGAGAATGCGGTTGTGCGTCCAAAACGGCTGAACCGTCACAGCGCCTCGTCGGCCAATTCGACCTCCGGATTGCGCTTGGACTTGGGCGGTTCGGCGTTTTCAAAGGACAGCACCACCTTGTCGTCCTCGCCCAGGTCGACCGTGACCGACCCGCCGTCGACCAGCCGGCCGAACAGCAGTTCATCGGCCAGCGCACGGCGGATGGTGTCCTGGATGAGGCGCTGCATCGGTCGTGCGCCCATCAGCGGATCAAAACCGTGCTTGGCGAGATAGTCACGCAGGCGTTGCGTAAAGACCGCCTCGACGCGGCGCTCGTGCAATTGATCTTCGAGCTGCATGAGGAACTTGTCCACCACGCGCAGGATGATCTCGCGATCGAGCGGCGCAAACGGAATGATGGCATCCAGGCGGTTGCGGAACTCCGGCGTGAACATGCGGCGGATCTCGGCCATTTCATCGCCCGTGCTGCGGCTGTTCACAAAGCCGATGGCCGCCCGGTTGAGGGTCTCGGCGCCGGCGTTGGTGGTCATGATGAGGATCACGTTGCGGAAATCGGCCTTGCGCCCGTTGTTGTCGGTCAAGGTGCCGTGATCCATCACCTGCAGCAGGATGTTGAAGACGTCCGGGTGGGCCTTCTCGATTTCGTCCAGCAGCAGCACGCAGTGCGGCTGCTTGGTGACGGCCTCGGTGAGCAGGCCGCCCTGGTCAAAGCCCACGTAGCCCGGCGGCGCACCGATCAGGCGCGATACCGCATGGCGCTCCATGTATTCCGACATGTCGAAACGCAGCAGCTCCACGCCCAGCGTGAAGGCCAGTTGGCGCGCGACCTCGGTCTTGCCGACACCGGTCGGGCCGGAGAACAGGAAAGCCCCGATGGGCTTGTCCGGCTTGCCCAGCCCCGAACGCGCCATCTTGATGGCCGAAGACAGCGCATCGATCGCCTGGTCCTGGCCGAAGACCACCGTTTTGAGGTCACGGTCCAGGGTGGCGAGCTTGCTGCGATCATCGTTGGAAACCGACTGCGGCGGAATCCGCGCGATCTTGGAGACGATAGCCTCGATCTCGGCCTTGCCGATGACCTTCTTCTGGCGCGAGCGCGGCAGCAGCCGCTGAGCCGCGCCAGCCTCGTCGATCACGTCGATGGCCTTGTCCGGCAGATGACGGTCATTGATGTGGCGCGCCGAAAGTTCAGCCGCAGCCGTGAGCGCGGCCGCCGAGTAGCGCACGCTGTGGTGCTCTTCGAAGCGGCTTTTCAGGCCACGCAGGATCTGCACGGTCTGCTCGACGCTAGGCTCGGGCACATCGATCTTCTGGAAACGCCGCGACAGGGCGTGATCCTTTTCAAAGACCCCGCGATACTCGGTGTAGGTGGTCGCGCCGATGCACTTGAGCTGCCCGGAGGACAGGGCCGGCTTGAGCAGATTGGACGCGTCCAGGGTCCCGCCCGAGGCCGAACCGGCCCCGATCAGGGTATGGATCTCGTCGATGAACAGAATGGCATCGGGATTGCCCCGGATCTGCTTGAGCACGCCCTTCAGGCGCTGCTCGAAGTCACCGCGATACTTGGTCCCGGCAAGCAATGCCCCCATGTCCAGGGCAAAGACCTGGGCCGACTGCAGGATCTCGGGCACTTCGCCGCGCGTGATACGCCAGGCCAGGCCTTCGGCGATGGCGGTCTTGCCGACCCCGGCCTCGCCCACCAGCAGCGGATTGTTCTTGCGCCGGCGGCACAGCACCTGGATGACGCGCTCGACCTCGTGTTCGCGGCCGATCAGCGGATCGATGCGCCCGGCCAAGGCGGCCGCATTGAGATCGGTGGCGTACTGATCCAGCGGCGACTGGCGCGATTCGGCGCCCTCCTCGGCCGAGGCGGGCGGCTCCTTCTGGGCCGCGGCCGGTTCATCCTGGCCCTGCTTGGTGATGCCGTGCGACAGGAAGTTGACCACGTCCAGACGCGTGACGCCCTGCTGTTGCAGGTAATAGACCGCGTGCGAATCCTTCTCGCCATAGATGGCCACCAGCACATTGGCGCCGGTGACGGGCTTCTTGGCGCTGCCGCCCGCCGACACGTGCATGATGGCGCGCTGGATCACGCGCTGGAAACCCAGCGTCGGCTGGGTATCGACCTCGGCACCACTCGGAATGACGGGGGTGTTTTCGGACACGAACTGACGCAGATGACCGCGCAGCTCATCCAGATTGGCGCCGCAGGCGCGCAGCACCTCGACGGCCGAAGCATTGTCCAGCAGCGACAGCAGCAAG
>JAEWJD010000315.1 GCA_023386765.1 Pseudomonadota bacterium
GCGCTGCGCGGGCCGGCAGCTTTCAACCGCAGCGCGATCCGCAGGCACGCCTGGATGTGCTGGGTCTGCTGGAAGCCGAAGGTGGCAGTTGGGACGGCGTCTGGATGCTGGGTCTGACCGACGAAGTCTTGCCGGCCTCGCCGCGCCCCAACCCTTTGCTGCCGCTGGTGGTCCTGCGCCAGGCGGGGGCGCCGCGCGCCACCCCCGAGCGCGAGCGCGAGTGGGCGGAAAACATGTTCGAGGCTTTGCGCGCCTGCGCCCCGGAACTGATCGTCAGTTGCGCGGCCCACGAGGGCGAGCGCGAATTGCGGCCCTCGCCGCTGATCGCCGCGGCTCCCCTGCGCGAGGCCGGCGCCCCGCAGGTCGGGGCGGTCGAACCCTTGCCGCTGCAAAGTCTGGTGGACGAGCAGGGCCCGCCCTTGACGGCCCAGGGTGCCAGCACCGGTGGGCTGGACGTGCTCGACACCCAGGCCCGCAATCCGCAATGGGCATTCGTACGTCACCGGCTGGGGGCGCGCGAGCTGGCGCCCTATGCCGTGGCGGCCAGCCAGAACGTGCGCGGGCAGTTCCTGCACCGGGCGCTGGAGCTGGCCTGGCGCATGCTGCCCGACCAGGAGGCGTTGCACCTGGCCATGCAGGAGCAGCGCCTGGCGGCGCTGCTGGCGCAGGCTGTCGCGCAGGCGGCCGACGAAGAGTTGAAAGCCTATGCGCCAGCCGTGCGGGGGCTGGAGTGCGCCCGTGCCGAGACCGTGCTGGCGCGCTGGATGCACCTGGAGGCGCAGCGCCCGCCGTTTGCCATCGAACAGCTGGAAGCCGACCAGCGCTGGCAGCGCGGCGCCCTGGCACTCAAGCTCCGGCTGGACCGCATCGATCGCCTGGGCGATGGGCGCACGGCTATCCTGGACTACAAGACGGGCGCCGCGCAGGCCCGCCCCGAAGCCGACTGGTCGCGCTCCCGTCCCATCAACCTGCAACTGCCTTTCTACGCCTCGGTGCTGAGCGGCCTGGATGGCGCAAAGGGGGTGGCAGGCTTGTTGCTGGTGCAGATCCATGCGCGCAATGTGGCCGCCCAAGGCCTGGCGGACGAGGACCTGGGGCTGGAAGGCGTCAAGCTGGCGGCCGACAGCGAGGCCTTCGGCACGCGGACCTGGGCAGAGATCCTGCAAGACTGGCGACAGGCCATCGAGAACCTGGCCGATGAATATGCGCGCGGCGAAGCCGCCAACCGGGCCTGGGGCCGCGATGATCTGAAGTATTGCGATGCATTGCCCTTTCTGCGCCTGCATCTGGATGACGAGGACGCTTGAGCCATGAGTGAACGCCAACCCCAGGATCACGCCCAGCGATTGCGGGCCCTGGATCCGCAACAGTCGTTTCTGGTGCAGGCGCCGGCGGGCTCGGGCAAGACCGAACTGCTGACCGATCGCATCCTCGCCTTGCTGGCCACGGTCAACCGGCCCGAAGAAATCGTCGCCATCACCTTCACGCGCAAGGCCGCTTCGGAAATGCACGCGCGGGTGCTGGAAAAGCTCGCCCTGGCGGCCGGCCCGGAGCCGGACAGTGCTCACGAGCAGCGCAGCTGGCTGCTGGCCCGGCGCGCCCTGGCGCGCGACCAGGAGCGCGGCTGGCGCTTGCTGCAGCACCCGGCGCGGTTGGCCATCCGCACCATCGATGCATTCTGCGCCGGGCTGGTGCGCGGCATGCCATGGCTCTCGGGCCTGGGCGGCATGCCCGAGATCGCCGATGACGCCATGGTGCATTACGAGGCTGCCGCACGCGCCACGCTGGCGCTGGCCGATGAGCACGCCAGCGTGGTGACGCTGTTGGCCCACATGGACGTGGATGTCGGTGCGGCCGAGCAGGCCATCGCCGCCATGCTGGGGCAGCGCGACCAATGGCTGCCTCTGCTGGGCTACGGTCTGGACCGGGAGGGGGTGGAGGCCGGCATGGCCGACATCCTCGAGGAAGAATTGCTGGCCTTGCGCCAGGCCTTGCCCGCCGGTTGTGGCGAAGTGTTGTGCGAGCCGGCGCGGCGCGCCGCCGCCGAGCTCGAGGGCGGTGACGACACTCGCCTGCGGCCGCTGCTGGACTGGACTGGGGGGCTGGCACCGCAAGTGCAAGACCTGCCGCGCTGGCATGCGCTGGCCCATTTGCTGCTGACCGGCACGGGCGGGCTGCGCAGCCCCAAGGGGGTGACCAAGAATCTGGGGTTTCCGGCCAAGAGCCCGCACAAAGAGCCTTTCGTGCAGTGGCTGTCGGCCTGGTCGGGCGACGAGCCCTGGGTCGCGCGCCTGGCGGCCCTGCGCAATATGCCTCCCGCCACCTTCAGCGACGAACAATGGGAAGTGCTGGGCGCCCCGCTGGTGACGCTGGCGCTGGCCGTGGCGCAATTGCAGCAGGTGTTCGCCGAGGCCGGCGAGGTCGACTTCATCGAGATCAACCAGCGCGCGCAACGGGCGCTGGGCAGCAGCGATGACCCGGGCGAACTGCTGCTGAAACTGGACGCCTCGATCCGCCATCTGCTGGTCGACGAGTTCCAGGACACCAGCCAGACCCAGATCGACCTGCTCGAAAGCCTGACCGCTGGCTGGCAATCCGGCGACGGCCGCACCCTGTTTCTGGTGGGCGACCCGATGCAGTCGATCTACCGTTTCCGCAAGGCCGAAGTGGGCTTGTTCCTGCGCGCGGCTGGCGGCAGGGTGGGCGAGGTCGAGCTGGAGTTTCTGCAGCTGACCGACAACTTCCGTTCGCAGGGCGGCGTGGTCGAGTGGGTCAACCGCTGTTTTGCGAGCCTGCTGCCGGCGGCCAATGATGCGGTGGCCGGGGCCATCCGCTATAGCGCTTCGGCGGCCTTTCACCCAGCGCTGGAGGGCGCGGCCGTGACCTTCCATCCGGCCTGGGCCGAGGGGAGCGCCGCCGACGGCGAGGCGGCGGCCGAAGACATGGCGGTGGCACTGGTGCGCCAGGCGCTGGCCGAGCATCCCGGCAGCGCCCATCCGGTTGCCATCCTGGTACGCGCACGCAGCCATCTGGGCAGCCTGTCACGCCGCTTGGCGCAAGAGGGGATCCCCTGCCGCGCGGTGGAGCTGGTGCCCCTGCGCCTGCGTCCGGTGGTGGCCGATCTGGTGCAGTTGCTGCGCGCGCTGTCGCATCCGGGCGACCGCATGGCCTGGCTGTCGGTCTTGCGCTCTCCTTGCTGCGGACTGACGCTCACCAGCCTGCAACGCCTGTTTGGCGAGGATCACGAGACGCCGGTGCCGCAACTGCTGCGCCGTGCCCTGGCGCCCGTGCCTACGGCGCCGGCCCAGGCCGGCCTGTTCGACGCACCTGATGTTCAGGATGGCCCGGTCGGCGCGGCCGAGCGCCTGCTCAGTCCCGACGAATGCCTGCGCCTGCGCCGCGTGGCCGACATCCTGCTGGATCGCGGCAACGACGCGGGCGCCTGGCCCCTGGCAGCCTGGCTGCAGCATGTCTGGCAGGCGCTGGGCGGCGCGGGCCTGTACAGCGGCGTGGGCGCGGCCGCTGATGCCGAGAGCCTGTTCCAGCTGATCGAACGCTTGGCGCCGCACGGCGGCCTGGATCCGGCCGCGCTGGATGCCGCGGTGGCCCGCCTGTTCGCTGCGCCCGATGTCCAGGGCGGGCAGGCCGCCGTCGAAATCATGACCATGCACAAATCCAAGGGGCTGCAGTTCGATACGGTGATCCTGTATGGCCTGCACCGCGCGCCGCGCGCTGATACCGCGCCCCTGGTACGTTTCGAGCACCATGATGGCCGCGTGCTGATGGGGCCGGTCAAGCCGCGTGCCGAGGCCGACGCCGATCCGGTGTCGCGATATCTGGGCGCGCGCGAGGCGCGCCGGGCCGCCTATGAAACCGATCGCCTGCTGTATGTGGCCGCGACCCGGGCGCGCAAGCGCCTGCGGCTGGTGGGCAACCTCGCCCTGGATCGCGCCAAGGGGGAAGTGCGCAGCCCGCCGCCCAGCAGTCTGCTGGGCCGGCTTTGGCCCTATGTCAGGGATGGCGTGGTGCCCGGCTCGGTAGCCGATCCCGGCGCTGCCGAGCTGCAACCGGCCTGGCAGGGCGAACCGCTCCGGCGGCTGGACGATGCCTGCGTGGCTCATTGGGTGGCGCAGGGCCGGCGGCGCGTGGCGCCGGGCGGCCTGGCCGCGGAGGGAGAGCATCCGGGTTGGCAACTGGAAGCCGGCTATGACGCGGCAGTCGGCACGCTGGCGCACGCCTGGCTGGCGCGCATGGGCGAGCAGGGCCCGCAGGCCTGGGATGACGGGCGGCTGCGCGCGGCGCGGCCGGCCATGCGGCGCCAGCTCACGCGCGCCGGCATTCCCGACAGTCAGGCCGACCGCGCCGCCGATGCCGTGCTGCAGACCTTGCTGGCGACCCTGGACGATGAGCGCGGGCGTTGGCTGCTGGGCCAGTCGCGCGCACGGCGTGAGTGGCCGCTCATCGATGCCAGCGGGCGCGTCTCGGTCATCGACCTGGCCTTGAGCACGGAAGACGGCTGGCTGATCGTCGACTACAAGACCGGCCAGCCTGGCCCGGGAGAGACGGCCAGCCACTTCGCCCAGCGCATGCGCCTGCGCCACGGCGAACAACTGCAACGCTATTGCGCCCAGGTCAGCGCGCTGGACGGTCGGACGGCGCGCGCAGCGCTGTATTTCCCCCGCGCGCGCGCCTGGATCGACCTGTGAACGGCGCTGCAGCAGGTTTTCCCGGGCTCTGCTAGAATGCGTGCTGGCGGGCCCCTTCGCATGGTTCGACGGTGAAACTGGTCAGGTCGGGAACGAAGCAGCCATAGTCGTTTAGGACCAGTGCCGGAGTAAGGCTCGCCTCCCGGTTTTCCCGAAAGGGGCGCCGCGCAAGAGATGATGGTGTATCTTCACCCTCCTGCGC
>JAEWJD010000385.1 GCA_023386765.1 Pseudomonadota bacterium
GCCTATGCGCCGGACAATCCGGCCGGCGAAGTATCCCGCATAGTACGCCATACCGAGAGCAATCCGGCGACGATGATCAAGCCCATTCCGCCCCATGCCAGGCCATCCAGCATGTCGCCCCAGAACCCCATTCCGATCAGGGCGGCGAAAATGATGGTGGAGTACTGCAATGCCGCCGTCAGCAACGCCGAGCCATGCCCGAAGGCGCGCGTCATGGCCAGCTGGCCGACCAGTCCCGCCGCCCCTACCCCGATCAACGCCAGGTAGCCGACCAGGTCGGCCTGGCCCCAGCCCTGCCAAACCAGTCCGCCGATACTGCTGACACAGACTGCCAGCGAGAAAAACAATACCGTGCGCCACTCGGGTTCACCCACGCGGCCCAATTGACGGATCTGCATCATCGCAATGGCCGACAGCGCACCCGCCATCAAACCAAGAAGGGCCGCCAGCCATTGATCATCGGTAATACTGGGACGCAGTACCGTGATCACGCCCAGGAATCCCAGGGCCACGGCAAGGATGCGCACCATATCGCGTTGCGCGCCGCCCCAGCCCAGCATCCAACAGGCAATGAAAAGCGGTGCGGTGTAAGTCAGGCTGGTAGCGGTGGCCAGCGGCAGATGCGAAATCGCAAAAAAACCCAGCCACATCGATGTCACACCGGCCAGGTTGCGCCATAAATGCAGCTTCCATGAAACCGGAATAATCGATTGACGCGCGGCGCGTGCCCAGATCAGCAACAGCAGCACCGAGGGCAGCCCGCGAAACAGGACCACTTGCGCCAGGGATGCACCGTGCTCGCTGCCGAGTTTCACAAAGGCACCCATTACGGCGAACATGGCGGACGCCACCAACATCCAAAGTGCCTGCATGCGAACGGGCTCGTCAGGAAAAAGTAGGGAACATATAGGGGAAAGCGATACTATACTCCCCAACCCGAACGCACGGCCGGTGCAGGGCCGGCCCAGGGGAACCGGTTCGCACGACACCGGTCGAAGTGTTGCTTAAAAATCGTTTTCCGCTCGCAGAGGAAACCCAACAGAATGAAACGCGTTATTTTGTTCCTGATCACCAACCTGGCAGTGATGCTGGTGCTGTCGGCCACCTTGCGCATCCTGGGGCTGGATCGCCACATTACCGCGCAAGGCCTGAATCTCACCTCGCTGCTGGTGTTCTCGCTGATCGTCGGCTTTACCGGCTCGATCATCTCGCTGTTGATCAGCAAGCCCATGGCCAAACACAGCACCGGGGCCCACGTCATCGATCCGAATGCTCCGCGCGACCGCCGCGAGGCCTGGTTGCTGGACACGGTACACCAACTGGCAGACCGCGCCGGCATCGGCCGTCCGGAGGTCGCCATCTATGAAGGCGAACCCAACGCTTTTGCCACCGGCGCTTTCCGCAATGACGCCCTGGTAGCCGTCTCAACCGGCCTGCTGGAAAGTATGTCCGAAGAAGAGGTGGCTGCCGTGCTGGGCCACGAAGTCGCCCACATCGCCAATGGCGACATGATCACCCTGACCCTCATACAGGGCGTGGTGAATACCTTCGTGGTCTTCCTGGCGCGCGTGGTCGGTTACTTCGTCGACCGCACGATCTTCCGCACCGAGCGCGGCGTGGGCCCCGGCTATTACGTCACGGTCATCGTCTGTGAGATCATTTTCGGCGTCCTGGCCTCGATCATCGTCGCCTGGTTCTCGCGTCAGCGCGAGTACCGTGCCGACGCCGGCTCGGCGCAGTTGCTCGGCTCGCGCGAGCCCATGATCTACGCCCTGGCCCGATTGGGAGGCGTGCACCCGGGCGAGCTTCCCAAGTCTTTCCAGGCTTCCGGGATCGCCGGCGGGCGCGCCATCTCGGCGCTGTTCTCCTCTCACCCGCCCATCCCGGCCCGCATCGCGGCCCTGCAGCAGATGCGCGTGGCCTGATCGGACCGCCCAAGAAAAAACCCGGCAATGCCGGGTTTTTTCTTGCCTGCCGGCGCTCCATCGAGCGGCCAGACTGGCTTCAATCCAGTTGCAGGATGGTCGCACCGGTCGTCTTGCGCGCGGCCAGGGCTTCCTGCGCCAGGCCGGCCTGCTCCAACGGATAACGCTGGTCGATACGGATCACGATCTTCTTCTTCTGCACCAGGCCGAACAGCTCGTCGGCGGCAGCTTCGAACTTCTCGGGGGTGTTGACGTGCACACCCAGCGACGGCCGCGTCACATAAAGACTGCCCTTCTGGTTCAGGATCCCCAGATTGACCCCGGTCACCGGACCGGACGCGTTGCCGAAGCTGACCATCAGTCCGCGCGGCGCCAGGCAGTCCAACGAGGTTTCCCAGGTGTCCTTGCCCACGCCGTCATAGACCACCGGTACCTTCTTGCCGCCAGTCAGTTCCAGCACACGCTCGGTCACGTTCTCGCGCGAATAATCGATGGTTTCCCAAGCACCGTTGGCTCGCGCCAGGGCGGCCTTCTCGGGGCTGGATACCGTGCCGATGAGTTTCACGCCCAGAGCCTTGGCCCATTGGCAGGCGATCAACCCCACACCGCCTGCAGCGGCATGGAACAGAATGGTCTCGCCGCCCTGCAGACGATACGTCTGGCGGAACAGATACTGGACCGTCAGGCCCTTGAGCATCATCGCGGCGGCTTCCTCGAAGCTGACGCCCTTGGGCAACTTGATGACCTGGGCAGCCGGCACGTTGCGAGCCTGGGCATAGGCACCAAGCGGGCTCTGCGCATAAGCCACGCGATCACCGACCTTCAGATGCTTGACCTTGGCACCTACGGCCTCGACCACGCCTGCGCCCTCGAAACCCAGGCCATGCGGCAGAGGATGCGGATACAGGCCGGTGCGGTAATAGATATCGATGAAGTTCAGGCCAGCGGCATGCTGGCGAATGGTGACTTCATTATCGGCGGGCGGCGGCACTTCGACTTCCACCACCTTGAGCACTTCGGGGCCGCCATGTGCTTCTATGCGGACCGCTTTGACGAGTTGACTGGCCATACAGGCCTCCTTTCCAGATTAGACTACCAACGCAAAAACATCAGAAGCGCGGCCCCTGTCTTCAGCCTGCCCGGCCGACCCGCCTGCCGGTCAGTACAAATACCCCCGCCAGCACCAGCGCTGTACCCGCCAGTTGCCAGACAGTGATCGGCTCTTCCAGGAGCCATGCCGCCAGAAACAATACCGATACCGGTCCCACCATTCCGAGCAACGATGCCGTCGGCGCGCCGATCAGCGCAACCGCCCACATCATCATGAACACCGGCATGACGGTGTTGATCGTGGCGTGGATCAGTGAATATCCATAGACCCCGGCAGGTTGAATCAAGGTCGCGGGCGAATGCACCAAGAAAAACTGGACCACGCAGGCCACGCAGGAAACCAGCATGGCGTAGGCAACCAGTCGAGTCGCACCCACGCGCTTGAGCAATTCGCCCGAACAGATCAGATAAACAGAATAGCTCAGCGCCGAAGCGAAAACGAACAAAGACCCTTTGACGACCTCGGAACCTCCCCCGGTCTGGGACAGATCATGCGCGAAGACCAGCACCACGCCAAGATATGACAAACCCATCGCCCAGCCCTGGCGCCGTGTCACGGGGCGCTTGAGCCACCAGGCAGACAGCAGCACCACCATCGACGGCGACAGGAACAGGATCAGGCGTTCAAGGCTGGCGGTCACGTAGCGCAGGCCGAGAAAATCAAGAAAGCTGGAGAGGTAATAACCGATCAATCCCAGTACGCAGATCTGCAGACGTTCGCGCCAGCTGAGTACGGCGATTTCGCCACGACGCGCACGGCGCGCCTGCCACCAAGCCACCGCCAGGAAGAACGGCATGGCAAACAGCATTCGGAAGGCAATCAGGGTGACGGCATCGATGTCGTAGCGATAGGTGAACTTCACCACGATGGCCTTTGCCGAGAACAGAATGGCCCCCAGCGCTGCCAACGCATACCCGGAGGCCAGTTGGGCTTGACGCGAGGCGGGGAAATACTCGGAAAGGCGTTTCATGCGATCATTTTGTTTTTTTGCGGCGCACGAAATGCGGTGCACGCAAAGCATCCAAGAACGGAAAGACAAGGGATACCGCCCTGGCGCCTGCCGGCAGCGACACACTCCCGCACACCATGACTCGTCAACGCGCCCTCGCCTCGATCCACTTTGCCGCCATTCTATTCGGTTTGACCGGCGTATTTGGCGAACTCATTCAAGCCAGTGCTGCGGTCATCACGCTGGGGCGGGCGGTTTTCGCAGTCATTTCACTGGTTTTCTTCGCGAGAATGCAGCGGCGCAAACTGCTGGGCGTATTAACGCCGGCCCAGATATTCGTGCTGGTGATATCAGGCGCCTTATTGGCCGTGCACTGGGTGACATTCTTCATTTCCGTGAAGGTCGGCGGCATCGCGATCGCAACCTTGGGGTTTGCCAGTTTTCCTGCTTTCATCACCCTGTTTGAAGGCCTGCTGTTCCGTGAGAAAGTCAGCCGTGCCGAATGGCTGGTGCTGGCGTTGGTGACCGTGGGCCTGGTGCTGGTCACGCCGGCCTTCGATCTGGCCGATCAGGGAACCATCGGGCTGGCCTGGGGCCTGTTGTCCGGGCTGGCCTTCGCCCTGTTGGCCTTGACCAACCGGCGCGCCGCCTCCGGCATGGACCCCATGCAGGTTGCCTGCTGGCAGAACACCATCGTGGCACTGATGCTGCTGCCTTTCGCCGTCGACCAGCTGGGTCAGGTCAATGCCATCAGCTGGCTGTGGCTGGCCTTGCTCGGCGTGTTCTGCACGGGTCTGTCGCATTATCTGTTCGTCTCCTCGCTCACCCGCCTGAACGCCCGCACGGCCGGCCTGGTCATCGCACTGGAACCTGTCTATGCCATCGCTTTCGCCTGGGTGCTGTTCGCGCAGGAGCCCTCATTGCGCATGCTGGCAGGCGCCGGCCTGATCGTGGCCGCCATCGTTGGCTCGGGATTGCGCAAGGGCGCAAGAAATCCGCCAGAACCCGTTTGACAATGACTGCCTAGGCAGTTAGATTTCGCGCATGATTGCGCCTTCTGACCTTCCCTCCAGCCAACCCAGCAACGTTCATTACCGTGCCGACACCGTCACGGCCAGTGAAGACAATTGCGGTTTTTTGATCAAGCTCGTCCATCAGTCGCTCAACCGCATGCTCGATGCGGAAATGGCGCCTCTGGACCTGACTGCCATGCAATGGCGGCCCCTTACCCTGATCGAACGCGGACGCGCCGACACCTCCGCCGAGCTCGCCCGCATCATCGGCGTGGATACGGGCGCCATGACGCGCACGCTGGACCGCCTTCAGGCGAAAGGCCTGCTGCAACGCCAGCGCAGCGAAGAAGACCGTCGGGTGGTACGCCTGGAGCTGACCCCCGAGGGCCTGGCCAAGGCGCGCGAGATTCCCGCCTATATCGCCAAGGCCCTGAACGCACATCTGCGAGGCTTCAGCCCCGACGAGGTCCGCCAGTTGCGGCACCTGCTGACCCGCATGCTGGCCAACGGCAAGGCTTGAGACCCATTACGATTTAACCCCAGCGCCGACCGGGTTGCTCCGGCGCAGGATTCCAAACTGCGTTCTAATTGCTGCCTAGTCAATAACAGCTTAATCAATCATTTCAGCTAAACGTCAGGATGAAACGCCTTCTCTCCACTGCATTGGCGCTCGCATTGAGCGGCTGCGCGCTGATGGACCCGGCCCCTGCGCCACAGGCTGAGCTGGACCCCGGTCAACTCGGGCTATCTCCCGCTGCCATCGACTGGCCCGATGCCCGCTGGTGGCAACGCTACGGCGATCCTCAGCTGGATCACCTGATCGATGCCGCACTGGCCAACAGTCCTTCTCTCGGTGCCGCGCAGGCGCGCCTGGCACAGGCCAACGCCGCGGTCGCCGGCGCACGCGCTCCACTGATGCCCCGCGTGGATGCCAACTACGCCCTCAGCCGGCAACATTTGTCCGGCAACTATGTACAACCCGCGCCGCTGGGCGGCTCGGTCGTCTCCGATAACCGGCTGGCGCTGGACTTCAGCTATGAACTGGATTTCTGGGGCAAGAACCGCTCACGCCTGAAGGCAGCCGTGTCGCAGCAGGCCGCAGCCCAGGCTGACGCCCAGGCCGCACGCAACCTGCTGGCGCTCTCGGTCACGCGCAGCTACCTCAATCTGCAGAACGCCTTCGCCCAGCACGACGTGATCCAACGCGTGATCGCCCAGCGCGAGGATGTCTACAAACTGACCCAGGGCCGCAAGCAAGCGGGCCTGGACACCGAGGTCGAGGTCAAACAGGCCGAGTCGGCCGCCGCCAGCGCACGCGTGGATCTCACCCAGGTACAGACCACCATCGCCCAACTGCGCAACCAACTCGCCGCCCTGACGGCCACCAGCCCCGAGCAGGCGCGCGGCATCCAGGCCCGGACGCTGGCCACCCCGGATGGCGTGCTGCCGCAAACCCTGCCGCTGGAGTTGCTGGGCCATCGCCCCGACATCACCGCCGCACGCTGGCGTGCCGAGGCCGCCCGCCACCAGATCGACAGCGCCAAGGCCGAGTTCTATCCGAACGTCAATCTTGTGGCCTTTGCCGGCTTCCAGTCGCTGGGCACCAATCTGCTGCTGGATCGCTTCAGCCGCACGGCCGGCATCGGCCCAGCCATCACCCTGCCGCTCTTTCATGGCGGCGAGCTCAATGCCAACCTCGCCGGGCGGCGTGCCGATGCCGACCTGGCCGTCTCCGACTACAACCAAGCCGTACTGAGCGCCATCCAGCAGGTCGGCGACGCCGTTGATGCCCTGCGACTGATCGATCAGGAAAAGGCGCAGCGCCGACAGGCACGCGAAGCCATCGACAGCGCCTACGACCTTGCGGTCAAACGTTATCGCAATGGCCTGGGCAACTATCTGACCGTGCTGCTGGCTCAGGACGGCGTGCTCGCCCAGGCCCGGCTGCAGACCGATCTGCGTTTCCGCGCCTACCAGCTCGACGCTGACCTGGCCTATGCCCTGGGCGGCGGCTATACCGGCGAACCGGCCGTGCCTCCCTCCTCGACCCGCTGACTCCTTCTCATGACCTCCCCTGCCATCAACCCCGCTCGCAAGCGCCTGCTACTGATCGCCAGCGGCGTATTCATTCTCCTGGCCCTGGCCTATGGCCTCTGGTGGTTCCTGTTCGGCGCCCACTTTGAAAGCACCGACGACGCCTACGTCCACGGCAATCTGGTACAGATCACGCCGCAGGTGCCCGGCACCGTCGTGGCCATCGAGGCGGACAACACCGATCTGGTCAAGGCCGGCCAACCCTTGGTGCGCCTGGATCCCGCCGATACCGACATTGCACTGGCGCAGGCCGAAGCCCGCCTGGCCCAGACCGTGCGCCAGGTACGCACGATCTATGTCCAGAACGACAGCCTGGCGGCCGATATCGACGTGCGCCAGGCGGATATCGCGCGCGCCGAGGCCGATCTCAAACGTGCCCAGAGCGACCTGAAGCGCCGCCAGGCCCTGGCGGGATCCGGCGGCGTGAGCGGCGAGGAAATCCTGCACGCCGAAACGACCCTCAAGAATGCCCAGGCAGGGGTGGCGCAGGCCCGTGCCGCCCTCGCCTCGGCACGGGCCAAACTGGCTACCAACCAGGCGCTGACCGAAGGCACGGGCGTGGAGAATCACCCTGACGTGCGTCAGGCTTCGGCTGACCTGCGCAATGCCTGGCTGGCGCGCGCGCGTACCGAATTGCCTGCCCCGGTCGATGGCATGGTCGCGCGGCGCAGCGTACAGGTCGGCCAGCGCGTCGCACCGGGAGCCATGCTGATGAACGTGGTTCCGCTCGACCAGGTCTGGGTCGAAGCCAACTTCAAGGAAGGACAGTTGCGTCATATGCGTGTCGGCCAGCCCGTCACCATGACTGCCGACATGTACGGCAGCAGCGTGACGTACCACGGCCGGGTCGTCGGCCTGGATGCCGGCACGGGCGCGGCCTTTGCCTTGTTGCCGGCCCAGAACGCCACCGGCAACTGGATCAAGGTAGTCCAGCGCGTGCCCGTTCGCATTGCACTGGACCCCGAAGAACTCAAGCAGCACCCCTTGCGCATCGGCCTTTCGATGGAAGTCGAGGTGGATGTCGGCAAGGACGGGGGCCAACCGCTCACCGCCGCCGCCAAGACCGGCCCGGCCTGGTCCACGCAGGCTTTTGAGCCGGCCCACGAAGAGATCGACGCGCACATCGCCAAAATCATCAGCGATAACCTGCAATCATGACCGAGCAAGCCCGCAAGGCCCCGAGCGGCGGGCCCTATCCACCGCTCGAAGGCGCCACCCGCATCATCGGTTCGGTGGCGTTGTCGACGGCCGTGTTCATGAATGTGCTGGACACCTCGATCGCCAACGTCTCGATCCCCACCATCTCGGGCGATCTCGGCGTAAGCAGCAGCCAGGGCACCTGGGTCATTACGTCCTTTGCCGTCGCCAATGCCATCACGGTTCCCCTGACCGGTTGGCTGACCCAGCGCTTCGGTCAGGTGCGTCTGTTCGTCATCTCGACCCTGCTGTTCGTACTGGCCTCCTGGCTGTGCGGCTTTTCTCCCACGCTGGAAGCCCTGATCGGCTTTCGCGTTCTGCAAGGGCTGGTCGCCGGCCCCATGATTCCGCTGTCGCAGGCGCTGATGCTGGCTGCCTTCCCGCGCGAGAAATCCGGCATGGCGCTGGCGATATGGTCCATGACCACCCTGGTCGCGCCGGTGGCCGGGCCATTGCTGGGCGGATGGATATCCGACAACTACAGTTGGCCCTGGATTTTCTACATCAACGTCCCGGTCGGTCTGCTCGCGGCCTGGATCAGCTGGCGTATCT